>NZ_JBFROW010000025.1:310869-319093 GCF_041471665.1 Vibrio sp. 10N.261.51.F11
CTCGCATCTCGCATCTCGCAGTATGTTACAAGCAATAAAAAGCCCCGCAAGCTTTCACTTGCGGGGCTTTTTTAGCTAATTGAGAAAAGGGCTAATTACTTACCAGCTTCTTTTTCTGCTTTAACTTTTGCAATCACTTCGTCAGCAACGTTAGTTGGACATGGTGCGTATTGTGCGAATTCCATAGAGAATTGGCCACGACCAGAAGTGATAGTACGTAGGTGACCGATGTAGCCGAACATCTCAGAAAGAGGTACGTCAGCTTTAATACGAACACCAGTAACGCCAGCTTGTTGATCTTTGATCATGCCACGACGACGGTTAAGGTCACCGATAACATCACCAACGTGATCGTCTGGAGTGAACACGTCAACGTTCATGATTGGCTCAAGAAGTTGCGCGCCAGCTTTAGGCATAGATTGACGGAATGCGCCTTTCGCTGCGATTTCAAATGCGATAGCAGATGAATCGACTGCGTGGAAACCACCATCGAAAAGTTCAACTTCAACGTCTAGAGTTGGGAAGCCAGCTAGTACGCCGTTTTCCATCATAGATGCGAAGCCTTTCTCAACTGCAGGCCAGAATTCTTTAGGAACGTTACCGCCCACAACTACAGAGTTGAACTTGAAGCCAGAACCTGCTTCGCCTGGTTTGATACGGTAATCGATCTTACCGAATTGACCAGAACCACCAGATTGCTTCTTGTGCGTGTAGCTATCTTCAATTGCTTGAGTGATAGTTTCACGGTAAGCAACTTGAGGAGCACCTACAGTTAGGTCAACGCCGTATGTACGCTTAAGGATATCTACCTTGATGTCTAGGTGAAGTTCACCCATACCTTTCAGGATAGTTTCGCCAGTCTCTTCGTCAGTCTCAACTTGGAAAGATGGATCTTCTGCAACCATTTTACCGATAGCGATACCCATTTTCTCAGAACCGCCTTTATCTTTTGGAGATACAGCGATTGAGATTACTGGAGTTGGGAATACCATTGGCTCAAGCGTTACTTGGTGCTTAGGATCACATAGAGTGTGACCAGTTTGCACGTTCTTCATACCAACGATCGCAATGATGTCACCAGCTTGAGCGCTAGTTAGTTCGTTACGGTCATCAGCTTGCATCTCAACCATACGGCCAACACGTTCAGTCTTGCCAGTGAATGAGTTAAGAATCGTGTCACCTTTGTTCAGTTTACCAGAGTAAATACGAACGAAAGTTAGAGCACCGAAGCGGTCATCCATGATTTTGAATGCAAGCGCTTTGAAAGTCTCATCTGTAGAAACGATAGCGTGTTCGCCAGTTTCTTCACCGTTCTCATCCATTAGAGGCTGAGGGTCAACTTCAGTTGGTGCTGGTAGGTAATCTACTACAGCATCAAGGATAAGTTGCATACCTTTGTTCTTGAACGCAGAACCACAGAACGTTGGGAAGAATGCGATATCACGAGTACCTTTACGGATACAACGCTTAACGTCTTCAATAGAAGGCTCTTCACCTTCCATGTAAGCTTCCATTAGGTCATCGTCTTGCTCTACAGCAGTTTCGATTAGCTCTTCACGGTATTGCTCAACGTCATCAACCATGTCCGCTGGAACATCTTTGATTTCGTAGTTTTCAGGAAGACCAGTGTCATCCCAAACGTATGCTTTACGGCTTAGTAGGTCTACAACACCAACGAACTCGTCTTCACGGCCGATTGGTAGAACCATTACTAGAGGAGTTGCACCTAGAACGTTTTTAACTTGGTCAACAACGTTGTAGAAGTCTGCACCCATACGGTCTAGTTTGTTAACGAAGATCAGACGAGATACTTCTGATTCGTTAGCGTAGCGCCAGTTAGTTTCTGATTGAGGTTCAACACCACCAGAACCACAGAATACACCGATACCGCCATCAAGAACTTTAAGAGAACGGTATACTTCAACTGTGAAGTCAACGTGTCCAGGAGTATCGATAACGTTTAGACGGTGATCGTTCCAAAAACAGCTTACAGCTGCTGATTGGATAGTAATACCGCGCTCAGCTTCCTGTTCCATGAAGTCAGTCGTTGATTCGCCATCATGTACTTCACCAGTCTTGTGGATTTGACCAGTTAGCTTAAGGATACGCTCAGTGGTAGTTGTTTTACCCGCATCAACGTGCGCGAAAATACCAATGTTTCTGTATTTCGATAAATCTGCCATTGTCTTACTCTGTTAATAGGATATAAAATGCGCGCAGAGTATATCACAATCTGTGAAGACTGATAGCTTTGCATGCATTTGGGACTAAAAAACTTTGCCTTTTTCTAACATATAGAAAAAGGCACTCAGTAGTAACAATCTAAATGATTGTTAATTATAGTGCTAACCTAAAGCCTAATCGGCGTTAAGGTTAGGCTGAATTGCTGCTGTATAGAGTAGCTGAAGTGAGTTCAATTACAACTCATCAAAAGCATTAATTGCTTCCGATAATTTTTTCACACCGTGGATCTGCATTCCTGGAATGCCACCTTTAGGCATGTTAGCCGCCGGTACAATCGCTTTCTTAAAGCCGTGTTTAAATGCTTCATTTAAACGCTCTTGTCCGCTCGGTACAGGTCGAATCTCACCCGCTAGGCCTACTTCTCCAAATACCACCACATCTTTTGGTAATGCGCGGTCTCTGAAACTAGAAAGTAGAGCCATCACCAACGCAAGATCAGCACTGGTTTCGGTTACTTTAACACCACCGACGACATTCACAAACACATCTTGGTCAGCCATTTGTAAGCCGCCGTGTTTATGCAGCACCGCTAATAACAAAGAAAGCCTGTTTTGCTCTAGGCCGACAGCGACGCGACGTGGGTTAGCCAGCTGTGAATAATCCACCAGCGCTTGGATTTCGACAAGAAGTGGACGCGTCCCTTCCCACACCACCATGACAGAACTGCCCGAGGTTTCTTCTTCACCACGAGACAAGAAGATAGCGGATGGGTTGCTGACTTCTTTTAGCCCTTGGCCTGTCATCGCAAACACACCCAGTTCATTCACTGCACCAAAACGGTTTTTGTGGCTGCGTAGCGTTCTAAAACGGCTATCGGTTCCGCCATCTAATAAAACAGAACAGTCAATAATGTGCTCAAGTACTTTTGGCCCTGCTAAGGTGCCGTCTTTAGTTACGTGTCCAACTAAGAACACAGCAACGTTATTCTGTTTTGCGTAGCGCGTTAATGCGGTTGCCGATTCACGAACCTGTGCAACACTGCCCGGAGAAGATTGAACATCCGCAACGTGCATAACTTGGATGGAGTCGATAACCATGATCTTAGGTTGTTCTTTTTCTGCAACCTGACAAATCTTATCCACGTTCGTTTCTGAGAGCATCTTTAGGTGCTCTTTTGGCAATCCAAGTCGAGACGCACGCATCGCGACTTGTTGCAGAGATTCTTCCCCGGTTACATAGAGAGTCGGTAATTGAGAAGAAAGCTGACACATGGTTTGTAATAGCAGCGTTGATTTACCGGCACCCGGGTTACCACCAATCAGGATCGCAGCACCCGGTACGACACCACCACCAAGTACGCGGTCTAGCTCTTTAAAGCCACTACTAAAGCGTGGTACTTCTTGTAGATTAATTTCAGATAATGTCTGAACGCTCGATTCTGTTACTGCACCTGCATAACCAGATAATCTTTCATTGCGCGCTACTTGAGGTGAAGCGGCTAACCTAACTTCTGTAATCGTGTTCCAAGCACCACATGCGTTGCACTGCCCCTGCCAACGTGGAAAGTCAGCACCACAGTCATTACACACATAAGCTCGTTTTGCCTTAGCCATAAAACCTCAATAATTTACTCAGTTACACAATGATGTTGTCAATTTGTGACTTATTTGACCGTACGGGTGAAAATAAACGTTGCAGTCATACCACTTATACTTAAAGATCGATTTAAACTAGTCGATAACATAAATGCACCGTCCATTCTAACAAGAAAAGTATGCAGCAATCTGAAATTCTATCTGTAGCAGAACGTCTTATCCCGGCCTACCACGCCGAAGATTTCGAATTCCTTCTTTCTCAAATGACAGAAGGGGAATCGCCGTCTCTGAAGCTGCTCGTTAAAATGGAACTGAATCGTATCATGGCTCCGTGTACAAAGAGCATTGATTTACGCGGGCGTATTGATAATGAGTGTCGTCAGTTCACTCTCGATGGCCGTAAGCACTGGCTCGATGATATCGCTTTAAACGCATATCAACGTGGTACGAAAAAGTTTAAAGGTTACACAGAAGGCGCATGGGAGTTAGTAATGACTCCGCGAACTCAGCCTCTGAGCGTTGTTAAAACATCTTCTCAAGGTAACCACGACATTACTAGCGCCAATAGCCCGTACGAAGCGGAAGCTATTAACCTAGGTTACGACTTAAAACGCCAAGAGAACAGACTCAAGATTAGCTCGCAGGTCGAGATCACCACATCGAAAGGGCAAAGCCTACATGGTGTAACGGTTGATATCTCCCCGTCGGGTGCAAAGTTCAAAGTACCGAGCGCCTTTCGATACAACCTCGGCGAGATCATCAGCGTTAAGTTCTCAGAGCTTATCGAAAAGTCCCAAGAAAACGATGTTAACCAAGCGGTTGAATTTCGTGTTTTGGGTATCGACGAATCTTATGAGAACAACGCGGTCAAATTTCTAAGAACCATCAAGGTAAGCGACAACAATATTGTGGCTCGCTTACTCGATGAGTCTTTAAATAGCACCAGTAAGAAAACCAGCCATGAGAATCAAGATAGGATTATTCGAACTCGTACTCGAGGAATCGAACATACCTATCTAAAGCATACTTGTAACCTACCCTTGTTTTTCAGCGGCAGCGAACTAAAGCTTGCCCTACTGACGGATAACAACCATCCATTATGGCAATATTGGCACGACGAACGAAATCAACAAGCGCTGGGTACCCTGTTCAACGAGCAACGTATGAACCTGTTGGCGAAACCAGGAGTGAAGGGAACCAGTAACGTTATCTACTCTTTTACCCATGAACACCAAAACAAGACCTTGTTCTATTCAATGATGCTGCCTGAAGCCTCTCGTGAACAAAGACAGCTGTTCTGGCACATCGGTGGCAAACGTAAAAGTTGGAAGGCGTTCAAGTTCTCGGTTTTCGAACTTTCAGACACTGAGCGACAAGCATTAGCTAAACACTCGGATACGCTGGCTCAAAGCTCAGCTCAACTGACGCATTGCGGAATCTTGCAAGAGATTGGCGATCACGAAAGTGCGGCGGACTATCTTCTGAGTGAAAAGCCACGCATTCCAAGCAGTGAATTGAACCGCTTCCGTCACCCGCGTACTGTCGTCGGCAATATTCAAAGCATCTACTTTGACTCTCAGACTCGTCGTAAAGAGCCGAGATACCAATTTAAGTCACCGTTGCAACTTACATCACAAGATGGCACAGCGGCGAACGGACACACCTTAGATATTTCGAAGCGTGGACTGAGCATTAGCCTTGAACACCCAATGGTACTCAAGATTAATGATCCGGTATTAGTGAACTTCAATGAACTGCAGCTCTATGACAAGAACCTGCCACTGAGCACAGTGCCTTACCACGTAATTCGAGTGAGTCCGAATGGTCGCAACGTGCAGTTGGTTATTGCCGAGAACGCCAAGACAATGCGTACCATCGCTTTCCTTAATGGGCTTATCGATCAAAACCAAAGTAAGCTGATTAAGAAGCAAGAGATACTGCCAACACATTCGCTACTCGAATCACTGCACAACATTTTGTTGAGCAAGATGGTCAGTAACCCAATATTCATTGATAAGCCAAGTTCAACGCTGCGCTGTAAGATCATTGGTGTGAATTTCCCACTGAATAAGCATCTAACGTTACTTGCTAAACTTGGTCACAACCAAAAGTTCTCACTCGAGCCAATCTTCAAGGGTCACACCAACTCACTGTTGGCTGAGCCACTAAAAAGAATTGAAGGTGCGGAGCCTAAGCATCATGACGTGTACATTGCTGCAGTGAAGTTTGGCGACAAAATCCAGTCGGTACACACCAAGTTGGTCAAAGACTTCGCCTCAGCAAAGGAACGCATCTTATTCATCAAGAAAGCGCAGCACTTAGGTGATGTGTATGTATTGCGAGTCACCACGGCACCTATCTTTAATCCGCTAACGAGTTTATTCCAGTCGGATTTAGAAGAGCTTTCACGCATCAGTATGCATCAAGCTAAGAAGCTAGAGAATGAGGTGACGGCGTTTATCGGTTATGGCGAGATAGAGGACATTACCGATGAAGTGCTGATTCGATTGGAGCTAACACGCTAGCCTCGAGTGGCGTATTAACTTAAGCATGAAAATTGAAAAAGCAGGCTGATAGCCTGCTTTTTTTGTGTCTGAGCCACTATTGCTAAATAAGATACATAGCCAATAGCACTTAGGTAGAGCCCCTAAGGTTTCGCTTGCCAGCTGATCTTCTGTTGCTTAGCCAATACACCCGACAAGATACACAGCACACCGCCTAAACCTGCGTAACGAACAGCAGTTTGAGCTTGCTGCTCTACTTTTGGTTTTGCGTGGTAGGCAATGCCTAAACCTGCAGAGCCCATCATCACCAAGTCATTGGCACCATCACCAACGGCAACGGTATTATGTAGTTCCAATTCGTACTCTTCAGCCAACTCTACCAAGATATCCGCTTTGGTCTGCGCCGAAACAACATCGCCTAAGACTTCACCCGTCAACTTACCGTTGACGATCTCAAGCGTGTTTGATTGAGCATGGTCTAGATCAAGGGTATCTTTCAGGTAGTCAGAGAAGTAAGTAAAACCGCCTGATGCAATCGCCGTTTTCCAGCCAAGCTTATTTAGAGTATTCACCAGCCCGACCAAGTCTGGCATGAATGGCAATGACTGACGCACTTGCTCTAATATCGATTCATCCGCACCTTTCAGTGCTCCTACTCGCTGGCGTAGGCTCTGTTCAAAGTCGAGCTCGCCTTGCATTGCTCGTTCTGTGATTTCAGAGACTAACTCTCCCACTCCAGCTAGCTTGGCAATCTCATCGATGCATTCAATTTGAATCGCTGTGGAATCCATATCCATCACGATCAAACCTGGCTTAGATAAGTCTGGGACCTCGCTAAGGCAAGCATAATCAAGCTTTAGCGCTTGGAGGATTTCTTCGTGTGCTGGCGTTAGATTGCCTGACATCAAAGCCACTTCATAATGCCCAACCTTCCACGTATCGAGGATGGTGTTGTAAGTGCCAGTGAAAAAGTCGATGTCATCGAAAGATTGTGGAGATAGGTACTCACCAAACACAATCCAATTGGCCTTGGATTTAGCGAGTTGAGAAGCGAAACGAGTCTCGGGGAGTCGAGTTAATAATGTCGTATGCCTTTTTATCGGCAGATATTTCTGAGCGTCCATGTGTATGATTCCTAATTAACTATGCTAAACGTTAACCTATTGCAATTTGAAAACGCAAGTCTCAATATGTCTTAATCATAACATTTGTTTATTTCAGGCTTCGTGAAACATGAATGAATCATTGTTCTCAATACGTAACGCTTTACGAATGCTAGCCCTCATTTTGTTGGCTACCATGTTCGTTGTAACGATTAAAAATACGGTCGTTATCAGTAAAGGTAACGAGAAGATCCAAGCAAAACAGTTGGAAACTCTTACCAAGCTGCTTATCTCTCAGGCATCACTTTCAGCCAGCAAGATGATCACGCAACAAGACCAAGAGCGATTGCTTGATCTGACTAACCAGCTATCTCAAGACCGACTGGTGTTCGATACCACCATCTATGATGCAGAGGGTATTCGACTGGCTTCGAGCGAAAAAGCCCTCTCGGTACGTGAGGTTCTTGGCTTAGATACACCACTTTCAACAGCAAGTATCGGCAGACAACAGTTAGTTGAACCTATTTATTCTCCAGAGAAAACGATCATCGGCTTTATTCGAGTGACTTTTGAAACCGGTAAGATGACGGCGATTTCTGATCACCACTACCGCAAAAGTGATCGCTACATGATCGGTATGGTGTTGATGGGGTTTGTGAGTGGCGTGTTGTTCATCATGCTGATTCGCAGAAGACCAACTAAGTCTGGTGAGAACTTACTATTGAAAAATGTAAGCTCATAAACACACTAGGCTGACAATAAATACTAGACTCAGAATAAATACAGCAATCCAATAAAAAGCCCCGACGCTCAGGCAGCAATGAAGTGACCCCGTAAA
>NZ_JBFROW010000026.1:0-806 GCF_041471665.1 Vibrio sp. 10N.261.51.F11
GATGAGAACTTCAATGGTGACATCGATATCAGTTTCGATATCTCTGATGGTACCAATACGGTTCAAGCATCAGCTGACCTAACGGTTAACCCAGTTAACGACCTGCCAGTCCCTCAAGATCAACAGTTCAGCGTTGAAGAAGATGGCACGCTCATCTTCACCGATGCAGACCTGTTAACAGGTGCTACAGACATCGAAGGTGATAACCTTACAGTTGAAGGTGTGACCTACGATGGTGGCGACGGTATTCTTACTGATAACGGTAATGGTACGTACACCTTTGCTCCGAATGAGAACTTCAATGGCGACGTAAACTTCGGTTTTGATGTATCAGATGGTACCGATACAGTCTCTGCAAACATCGATGTGAGCGTTACGGCAGTTGATGATGCACCTGTGTCAGGCGACCTAGCGTACTCAATCGACGAAGACGGTTCGATTCGTCTAAGCCAAGAGCAGCTGCTATCGCAAGCTTCTGACGTAGAAGGCGATGACCTGACTGCTAGCGGCCTAACGGTTGGCGGTGATGCAACCGTTACTCAAAACGATGATGGCAGTTTCACGATTACGCCAGATGAGAACTTCAACGGTGACATCGATATCAGCTTTGATATCTCTGATGGCACCAATACCGTTCAAGCTTCAGCAGACCTGACGGTTAACCCAGTAAATGATTTACCTGTTCCACAAGACCAACAATTCAGTGTTGAAGAAGACGGCACGTTAATCTTCACTGATGCAGACCTATTAACAGGCGCTACGGACATTGAAGGTGACAACCTTACTATTGAAAGTGTGACCTACGA
>NZ_JBFROW010000027.1:0-494 GCF_041471665.1 Vibrio sp. 10N.261.51.F11
GTAGAGGGCGATGACCTTACTGCTAGCGGCTTAACGGTCGACGGTGATGCAACCGTTACTCAAAACGATGACGGCAGTTTCACGATTACGCCAGATGAAAACTTCAACGGTGACATCGATATCAGCTTCGATATCTCAGATGGCACCAATACCGTTCAAGCTTCAGCCGATTTAACCGTTAACCCAATCAATGACCTGCCAGTTCCTCAAGATCAGCAATTCAGTGTTGAAGAAGACGGTACTTTACTGTTCACAGACGCGGATCTGCTTACAGGCGCGACAGACATTGAAGGTGACAACCTAACTGTTGAAGGTGTGACCTACGATGGTGGCGACGGTATCCTTACCGACAACGGTAACGGCACGTACACCTTTGCGCCAAATGAAAACTTCAATGGTGACGTAAACTTCGGCTTCGATGTGTCAGACGGAACCGATACGGTCTCTGCGAACATCGATGTAAGTGTGACTGCCGTTGATGATGCGCCTGTGTC
>NZ_JBFROW010000027.1:1265-1814 GCF_041471665.1 Vibrio sp. 10N.261.51.F11
GAGCAGCTGCTTTCTCAAGCATCAGATGTGGAAGGCGATGACTTGACGGCCAGCAGCCTAACGGTCGACGGTGATGCGACGGTTGTAGCTAATGATGACGGCAGCTTCACCATCACGCCAGATGAGAACTTCAATGGTGATATCGATATTAGCTTCGATATCTCAGATGGTACCAATACCGTTCAAGCATCAGCTGACCTAACGGTTAACCCAGTTAACGACCTGCCAGTCCCTCAAGATCAACAGTTCAGTGTTGAAGAAGATGGAACGCTTATCTTCACCGATGCAGACCTATTAACAGGCGCTACCGACATTGAAGGTGATAACCTAACGGTTGAAGGTGTGACCTACGATGGTGGCGACGGTATCCTTACTGACAACGGCAACGGTACGTACACCTTTGCGCCAAATGAAAACTTCAATGGTGACGTAAACTTCGGCTTCGATGTGTCAGACGGCACCGATACGGTCTCTGCGAACATCGATGTAAGTGTGACTGCGGTTGATGATGCGCCTGTGTCTGGTGACCTAGCGTACTCAATCGACGAA
>NZ_JBFROW010000028.1:0-314 GCF_041471665.1 Vibrio sp. 10N.261.51.F11
GTAGAGGGCGATGACCTTACAGCCAGCGGCTTAACGGTCGACGGTGATGCAACCGTTACTCAAAACGATGACGGCAGTTTCACGATTACGCCAGATGAGAACTTCAATGGTGACATCGATATCAGCTTCGATATCTCAGATGGTACCAATACCGTTCAAGCATCAGCTGACCTAACGGTTAACCCAGTTAACGACCTGCCAGTCCCTCAAGATCAACAGTTCAGCGTTGAAGAAGACGGCACGTTAATCTTCACTGATGCAGACCTGTTAACAGGCGCAACGGACATTGAAGGCGACAACCTAACTGTTGAAGG
>NZ_JBFROW010000029.1:0-182 GCF_041471665.1 Vibrio sp. 10N.261.51.F11
TGAACGGTATTGGTGCCATCTGAGATATCGAAACTGATATCGATGTCACCGTTGAAGTTTTCATCTGGCGTAATCGTGAAACTGCCGTCATCGTTTTGAGTAACGGTTGCATCACCGTCGACCGTTAAGCCGCTGGCTGTTAGGTCATCGCCTTCAACATCTGATGCTTGTGATAGCAACTG
>NZ_JBFROW010000029.1:977-1180 GCF_041471665.1 Vibrio sp. 10N.261.51.F11
TACGCTAGGTCACCAGACACTGGTGCATCATCAACCGCAGTCACACTTACATCGATGTTCGCAGAGACCGTATCGGTTCCGTCTGACACATCGAAGCCGAAGTTTACGTCACCATTGAAGTTCTCGTTTGGCGCAAAGGTGTAAGTACCATTACCGTTATCAGTAAGGATACCGTCACCGCCATCGTAGGTCACACCTTCAAT
>NZ_JBFROW010000030.1:0-81000 GCF_041471665.1 Vibrio sp. 10N.261.51.F11
GTGCTTATTATCCATACAAACTGTTTAAGAGTGATTCGCAACGCGTGGCATTTTTATTATGCGTTGCGTTCAGTGTTTAAGGCGGTATACGGTAGCATCGGTATTGCGTTGCTCACACCTTAACAGGGCTATAACACAAAATCAGGCTATTGCTCAAAATTGCTATTTGAACTATTGTTTGTACATTAAATTGTACCATAGGGAGTTCAACATGAGCCGCATCCATTTTGATCAAGATATTCAGCCTTTGTCTGAATTTCGTGCTGGCGTGACGTCATTTATTAAACAGATTAACGAAACTCGCAGACCACTAGTTATCACACAACGTGGTAAGGGTGTTGCGGTTGTCCTTGATGTTGCAGAATATGAAGCAATGCAAGAGAAGATCGAGTTACTGGAAGAAATGCGTACTGCTGAAGCACAATTAGCTTCAGGTTTAGGTGTTTCCAATGAAGACGCTCGTGCTCAAGTATTGGGGCGCATTAAGAAATGAAAGTAGTCTGGTCACCACTAGCATTACAAAAGTTAGGTGATGCAGCCGAGTTTATTTCACTGGATAATCCAGTGGCGGCAGAAAACTGGGTTAATGAGGTTTTTGATAAAACTGATTTACTCTCAAGTATGCCTGACATGGGGCGAATGGTTCCTGAGCTGCCTCATACCAATTACCGTGAAATTTTGTTTGGTCACTATCGCATCATATATAGCCTTAGCCATGAAATTCGCGTCCTCACAGTACGAAATTGTCGTCAGATACTAACGGAAAGTGACGTGTAGCAATTGTGTTATAACAATCAATTTAAGAGGGATTCACAACGCTTGGCATTTTTCTTCTACTTCAAATTTAGTGTTTATGGCACAATGCTTTAGGTTGGGTGGAGGCGTTGTTCACCCCTTAATTGGGCTAGTTGCCCAGAGGAAGTAATCAATCCATTGGGAACTTTTGTTTCTGGTGGAGTACGCGCATAATTCGGATAATGTCGCCTTCGATCCAATAGGAGACGATCATTGAAATCTCAGGAATTATAAGTAATTGCCCACGAATGCCGTCTCTCTGTACACCCATTAGAGGCTGCTCAAGCAAGTTTTCTACTTTTGTTTCAATGAGGTTGTCAGCGTTTTCTGCCGCATCAGGGTTGAAGTCATAGATAAACTCAAAGATCCTTTCACGATCATTGAGTGATTCTTCTTCCCATAAAATCATTGCTTACCTCGATTACGTATTCTGGCTTTGCGTTCTTCCATTCGAGATTTAGCAGTTTGGTGTTCAACGAAAACGGATTCTCCTGAGTCAAACTTCTCAAATGCTAGGTTTACTTGTTCAGTTAGCCATGCATCGTGAGATAATGTCTGTCTTTGTTGCTCAGCGAGTTGCTCAGTAAGCTCACGGCAAGCACCACTCAGTGTACGACCTTGGCTCTCAGCCATCTGTTGAGCTAGGCGTTTTGTTTCTTCATCAACACGAAATTGAATTCTAGTGTCCATGATGTATTCCTTTATTGGTGTGTGTACAAATGTTAGCACTCACCTTTGAGATGGGCAACTGACAAGCTACTATGGCGCCAATAACTAACTTTTGGTGCTATGTTTCATCGCACATAGTCCCATATCTCATCAACCATTGCAGAACGTTAAATGGTAGGTCACCACTATCTGTAGAGGAAAGTGCATTGAAGTTAACCAATAAACTCGTACGTTACCCGCACATTGATGTTGATCGTGCGTTTGAAAAAGAAGCTGAATTATTGCAGCAAATTCAGGCGGGTGAGATTGGGCAAGCCTTAATGTTGTGGCAAGCAAAAGCGCCGACACTTGTTTTGCCCGCAGGTAAGAAGTGGCCAGTGACGGTCGAGTCTAGAAAGCAACTCGCGGCACAAGGCTGGCAACTCACCTCACGTAAAACGGGTGGTGCTCCCGTTCCTCAACTGCCGGGGATCATTAACTTATCGCATATTTATCATTGGCCTCGTGATGAAGCCTACAACATCCAAAAAGCGTATCTACATCTGTGCAATGTCTTAACCCTGTTTTTTAAAGAACTGGGCATCGATGTGGATGTACACGCGACTCCCGGTTCTTATTGTGATGGTGACTACAACCTCAATATCAATAAACAAAAAATAGTGGGCACGGCGCAGCGTGTTTTGCTTAAACAAGGGGGCGGCCAAATTGTACTTTCGCAAGCTTGTATCTTGTTGGATGTCGACCTAGAGAACATCGTTGCACCCGTAAATTTTTATAATCAAGTTTGTGGAAATCCAACCGTGGTGGACGCGCAAGTTCATACTCCGTTGTCCGCACATCTGACAACTCTACCCAACGTAGACTCACTCTTTCAGCAGTTAAGCCAAGCTTTCATCAAGCATGCGTGATACCAACCTTTCGTTAACGCCAAACTAATTTGCCGATGGTAGAACGATTTCAATACTATGTGTCGATGACAACGAATGGGTTGAACTTGAGGCGGTGAGAACTTTATAATGTTACTTGTAACATAATAAAGAGTTCAAATAGTTATGACAGAACAGCAGAAGAAAACTCGAACCACACTTCAAGATGTTGCAGACAAAGTGGGGGTCACAAAGATGACCGTCTCTCGTTACATGCGCAATCCCGATTCAGTCGCAGCCAAAACTCGCGTTAAAATTGCAGCGGTTATTGAAGAGATGGGATACATCGAAAACAAAGCGCCAGCTATGCTCTCTAAATCGTCGAGTAAAGCGATCGGTATCTTGCTCCCTTCGTTATCAAACCAAATCTTTGCCGCGTTTGTTCAAGGTATCGAAACGGTTACTAAAGAGAATGGCTACGAGACGTTGCTTGCTCACTTTAGCTATGATGCTGTGGAAGAAGAGGAAAAGATTGCTTCGCTGCTTTCGTATCAAGTTGATGGGTTGATATTGACGGAAAGCCACCACACCCCCCGCACGTTACAGATGATCAAGAATTCAGGTGTTTCTGTTGTTGAAACGATGGAACTCCCAACCAATCCGATCGATATGGTTGTTGGCTTGGACCATATTGATGCTTCTTACCATGTCGTGAAGCGAATGATTGAAGCTGGTAAACGCTCTATTGCTTACTTTGGCGCTCGATTGGATGCGCGAACTAAGTTGCGTTTGCAAGGCTATGACAAAGCGATGTATGAGGCTGGATTAGAGCCTAAACACGTGTTGACTGAACAGCACTCTAACTTCTCTTTGGCTGAAGATCTGCTTGATCGCGCTCTTGCGGATTACCCAGATCTAGATGGCGTGTTCTGCACCAATGATGACATCGCGATAGGTACCTTGCTCATTGCCCAGCAACGTGGAATCCAAGTGCCGCAACAGCTATCTGTGGTGGGCTATAACGCGTTAGATATTGGTCAAACCATACGCCCAAAACTGACTAGCGTGGATACGCCACGTTATGAAATAGGTAAGAAAAGTGCCGAGCTACTGCTTGCCCGATTGAAAGGTGAGCCAGTTACGGAAACGGTAGTGGATATGGGCTATCGCATCACTGATGGCGAAAGCGTTTAACCAAGTATGGTGGGAACGGAAAGGGGCATCGAAATGATGCCCCTTTTGCTTTTACATTTAAGTAATGACACAGCTAGACGATAAAACTCGCCCCTTGTTCTGCACTCGAAACGCTTTGGCGCATCACGCTAAATAGGTTGCGCCCCATGGTTTGCTGGTTGGCGTCTGCCTCAAATACCTTCGCTTGGCGAGATTGCATGTCGTTGAGGTTATTGAGTTCGCCACTCGCGCAATCTAAGCGCAGGATATCGCCTTCGCAAACAAGCCCAATAGTTCCTCCTCGAATGGCCTCTGGTGAGACATGAATCGCGGATGGGATCTTTCCTGAGGCTCCAGAAAGGCGCCCATCAGTAACCAGAGCCACTTTAAACCCTTGTTTCTG
This sequence comes from Vibrio sp. 10N.261.51.F11, assembly GCF_041471665.1. Classification (NCBI taxonomy): domain Bacteria; kingdom Pseudomonadati; phylum Pseudomonadota; class Gammaproteobacteria; order Vibrionales; family Vibrionaceae; genus Vibrio; species Vibrio sp. 10N.261.51.F11. Next base: position 3,907 of record NZ_JBFROW010000030.1, read on the forward strand.
AACATTACCTAGAATCGGCATGAGCTTATGCAGTTCAGGCATACCGTTCGCAGCTGGTCCATTATTTATCACCACAACAATGCAATCTTTGTTGAGCTCACCTCGTTGATACGCAGCTTCTACCTTATGTTGGCAATCAAAAACTACCGCAGGTGCTTCTATTACACGTTGCTCTTCTGCAACCGCTGACACTTTAATCACTGCGTTGCCAAGGTTCCCTGAAAGGACTCGCGTTCCGCCTGTGCTTTGGAATACCTGTTCTTGGCCTGCAATTACCTCTGCATCTGCCGACTGTTTGCATTTTTTCCACGTTAGCTTTCCATTTTCAAGCTCTGGAATACTCATTTGATCTTCAAACGAGCCAAAGGTAGGTGTGACATCTCGGTGCAGTAAGTTGGCTTGATCTAAACGGCGTAACAGCGCGGGAACTCCTCCTGCCGCTTGGAACGCATTCATATCTGCTGGGCCGTTGGGATAAACTCGAGCAAGTAAAGGCACCACATCGGATAGATCGCTGATGTCTTGCCAAGTCAGAATAAATCCTGCTGCGCGTGCTACCGCGACCATGTGAATGCTGTGGTTGGTACTGCCACCTGATGCGAGTAGGGCAACAATGCCATTGATTAAGCTTTTAGCGGTAAAGACTTCAGAAAGTGGGCGGAAGTTTGCGGCTTGTGGTGTCATTGAAGCAATTTCAATGGCGGCATGCTGAGTGAGTGATGCGCGCAATTCAGAGTCAGGGTGAACAAACGCTGAGCCCGGAAGCGTCAGCCCCATCGCTTCAAATACCAGCTGATTGGTATTGGCTGTGCCGTAAAAAGTGCAGGTGCCCGCTGAGTGATAAGCGTTGCACTCCATGTCCAGCAAGGCACTTTTTCCTACCTTGCCAGCCGCGTACTCTTGGCGAATGTGTACTTTCTCATCATTGCTGATGCCCGTTGCCATCAAGCCTGCCGGAACAAAGGCAGTTGGTAGATGCGCAAAAGAGAGCGCGCCCATCAGTTGTCCTGGAGCTATCTTGTCGCAAATGCCAAGCAATAGGGTTGAATCAAACACGTTGTGACTCAGTGAAAGAGCGGTCGATTGAGCAATCAAGTCCCTTGAAAACAAAGACATATCCATGCCTGGTTGGCCTTGAGTTACCCCATCGCACATCGCGGGAACACAGCCCGCTACTTGAGAGGTGTGGCCGAACTTAGCTAACGCCTTTTTGATCTGATCTGGATAGTGTTGATACGGCTGGTGAGCGCTTAACATATCGTTGTAAGAGCTGATTAACGCCACATTGGATTTAGTGAGATCAAGAATCGAGCGTTTCTCATCGGAGCAAGAAGCTGCGACAGCATGAGCCAAGTTGCCGCAAGAAAGCCCTTTACCACCTTTGCCAGCAGAGGCTTGGTGTTGGGTTCGGTTTAGAAACGCTTCATGAGTCTCTTTGCTTCGTTCAATTAATCGTTGAGTCACCGCTTGGATGGTTGGAAGGGTCATGCTGTTTCTGCCTCATCAGTCATTGAAAGCACAATCGCAGCACAGTCCACAACGTCATCAATATCGCCATCAATGCTGATGACAACCGTATCTGGCTCGTGATCGGGTCTTTCTAATGTTTCGAACTGGCTTTTAATCATGTTCTCTTTCATGAAGTGGCCTTGGCGCTGACGCATTCGATGCAAGATCAGGTCAATGTTGCCATCTAAAAAGAGAAAGGTGAGGTTTTTGTTCCCTTCGCGAATTTGGTCGCGGTACTTCTTCTTCAACGCAGAACACACAATAATGCCGTGCTCATTTTTACTTTCTAGGCTGTACGCTGCATCACGAACGCGTTCCAGCCATGGAATGCGATCATCATCATTAAGAGGTTGGCCTGACGCCATTTTTTGAATGTTTGCTCGAGGATGAAGGTCGTCACCATCAATGAACTTACGCCCAAGTTTTTTTGCCAACTGCTCGCCTATCGTGCTTTTCCCACAAGCACTGACACCCATGACGATGACACTACTACCAGCCATAACTCAATCCTCTTAACAAATTTGCGCGTGATCTCAATTTTGAACATCGCTTGTAAATATGGCTTTATCTTATAAGCGTTACCGGTAACATGTTACCGGTAACTCAAGGAAGTGTGATGAAGGACACAAAACAACAATTCACAACAATTGTGATTGTTTTTGCATCCTACTGACGGAAAATTAGTCACATCTCACTATATTCGCGTTTAAAAATCACTGGAAAGAGATCTTTGGGGGATAAAATGGCCAACGATTACCGCGCAATTGCGAAATCTGTTGTTGAGCATCTTGGGGGCAAGACAAATGTGGCTGCCCTAACACACTGTATGACTCGACTACGATTCGTTTTACACAGCCAAGATGGCGTCGATATTAACAAGCTAAAAGCACTGAAAGGTGTGATGGGTGTTGTTGATAATGGAGACAAAGTACAAGTTATCATTGGTAACGAGGTATCGTATGCATACAAAGAAGTGATGGCGCTTTGTGAGCTATCCACTGTATCTGAGTCAGAGGTTCCTGCTAAAAAAGAGAAGCTAACGGCTAAGTCAATTGGTGCGAAAATGTTGGACGCACTGGTTGGTACCATGTCGCCTCTTATCCCAGCAATCATTGGCGCTTCAATGGTCAAACTGCTCGCCATGGTACTTGAGATGCTGGGCTGGGTTGAGCCAAATGCACCTACCTTGATTATCTTGAAAGCGATTGGCGATGGCGCCTTCTTCTTCCTACCGGTTATGGTTGCCGCTTCCGCATCGATCAAATTCAAGACCAATATGTCTCTTTCCATTGCGATTGCCGGTGTCTTAATCCACCCGAACTTTATGGAATTGATGGCGCAAGCAGCAGAAGGCAAGCACGTTGATTTCTTCGGTATCCCAATCATGTCAGTGAAATACACCTACACGGTTATTCCTGTACTTGTGATGACTTGGGCTCTTTCTTACATAGAACGTTGGGTAGATAGCATTACCCCTGCTGTGACTAAAAACTTCCTGAAACCTATGCTTATCGTATTGATTGCAGCTCCGGTTGCTATCGTACTTATCGGTCCATTTGGTATTTGGGTTGGTACTGCACTTTCAGCGCTTGTTTACACAATTCATGACACATTAGGTTGGTTGTCGGTTGCTATCATGGGCGCACTGTGGCCTCTACTTGTTCTTACTGGTATGCACCGTGTATTTACTCCAACGATTATTCAAACCATTGCTGAGACGGGTCGTGAAGGTATGGTTATGCCTTCAGAAATCGGTGCCAACCTCGGTATGGGTGGTGCGTGTCTGGCTGTTGCTTACAAAACCAAAAACAGCGCACTAAAGCAGACATCATTAGCCGCAGGTGCTTCAGCTATCTTCGCCGGTATCTCTGAGCCTGCATTGTACGGCGTGCTTGTTCGTCTGAAACGTCCACTTATCGCAACAATGATTACTGGTTTTATCGTAGGTGCATTAGCGGGCATGGGTGGCCTTGCGAGTCACTCGATGGCAGCACCAAGCTTGTTTACGAGTGTTCAGTTCTTCGATGTGAATGACCCAATGAGTATCGTTTGGGTGTTCGGTCTGATCGCATTGTCTATTGTTCTGTCATTTGTTCTAACCCTAGTTTTAGGCTTTGAAGATGTTCCAGAAGATGATGCCGATGAGAAAGCAACTTCAGAGTCAGCAAACAAAGAAGCTGGTAAGGCAGAAGACAAGCCGACAGTAGTGTCCGCGTCTTAATTAGAATTGATTAATTTATTCAGTCACCTTACTTCAGCGTAAGGTGACTTTTATTGTTTCCGAGGTATTCGATGTCAAACATTCAATTTCCCGAAGATTTCTTATGGGGCGGCGCTATTGCTGCAAACCAGTCTGAAGGCGCTCACTTAGCGGGTGGTAAAGGCCTAACAACCGTAGATATGATCCCTTATGGTGAGAACCGCATGCCAATTAAGCTTGGTCAGGTTGATAAGGTGACGCTCAGCGAAGACGAGTTCTACCCAAGCCATAACGCGATAGACTTTTATCACCGTTACAAAGAAGACATCGCCTTACTGGCAGAGATGGGATTTAAAGTCTTCCGTGTATCCATCGCTTGGAGCCGAATCTTTCCAAAAGGTGACGAGCTAGAGCCGAACCAAGCTGGCTTAGATTTTTACCGTGATGTTTTTGAAGAGTGTAAGAAATACGGCATTGAGCCGCTCGTTACCTTGTGCCATTTCGATGTGCCAATGCACTTGGTCAACGAGTATGGTTCGTGGCGTAATCGTAAGATGATTGAGTTCTTTAGCCGTTACGCGAGAACCTGTTTCGAGAACTACAAAGGCTTGGTGAAATACTGGCTAACCTTCAACGAAATCAATATTTTACTAGCGAGCCCGTTTTCTGGCGCTGGATTGTTGTTTCAAGAAGGCGAAAATCACGACCAAGTGAAGTACCAAGCAGCTCACCATGAGCTAGTAGCAAGCGCTTTGGTAACCAAGATTGCCCATGAAGTTGATGAGCAAAACCAAGTGGGTTGTATGCTGGCGGGCGGTAACTTCTATCCATATTCATGTAAGCCAGAAGATGTGCTGATGGCTATGGAAAAAGACCGCGAGAACCTGTTCTTTATCGATGTTCAATCGCGTGGTTACTACCCATCTTATGCTCAAAAAGTGTTTGATAACAAAGGTGTGGTGCTTGAAACACAAGAAGAAGATTTCGAGATTCTGAAAAATACTGTCGATTTCATTTCTTTCAGTTATTACGCTTCACGCTGTGCTTCCGCTGATATGAATGCAGGAAATACGAGTGCAGCGAACGTCGTTAAGTCCATCAAAAACCCTCATCTTCCAGCAAGTGATTGGGGCTGGGTCATTGACCCTACAGGTCTTCGAATTACGATGAACACACTCTATGACCGTTACCAGAAACCACTTTTCTTGGTAGAAAATGGCTTAGGTGCTCGTGATACCTTGGATGACAATGGAGAAGTGAACGATGATTACCGCATTGATTACCTTCGTCAGCACATTGTTGCGATGCATGAAGCAATGGAAGACGGTGTACCATTGATGGGTTACACACCTTGGGGTTGTATCGATCTTGTTGCGGCGTCGACCGGAGAGATGAGCAAGCGCTATGGGTTTATCTACGTGGACAGAGACAACCTAGGCAATGGTACGTTAAATCGTATTCCTAAAAAGTCATTCCACTGGTACAAAAAAGTGATCGCAAGCAACGGCAGCGACTTGGCTTAATTTGTCTGTTTGATAATGAGAGAAATGAACAATGAAAACAATTGAACAGCGACTCAGAGATATTCGCATCGTTCCGGTGATCGCCATTAATGACGTTGCTCAGGCTGTGCCGCTTGCGAAAGTACTGGTTGAAAATGGCTTGCCTTGTGCTGAAGTGACATTTCGTACAGAAGCGGCAGCAGAGTCGATTCGTTTGATGCGTGAAGCTTACCCTGAGTTACTGATTGGCGCAGGTACTGTGCTGACTACAGAGCAGGTGGATACTGCCATTAATGCGGGTGTTGATTTCATTGTCAGCCCAGGTTTGAATCCAACCACAGTCAAATACTGTCAGCAAAGAGGGGTTACGATTGTTCCTGGAGTGAGTAACCCAAGCTTGGTTGAACAAGCAATGGAAATGGGGCTTAAGACACTAAAGTTCTTCCCTGCCGAGCCATCTGGCGGTGTCGCAATGTTGAAAGCGTTGACGGCTGTTTACCCGGTTAACTTTATGCCTACAGGCGGTGTAAGCCCAGCGAACGTTGAGTCTTACTTAGCACTGAAATCAGTCGTTGCCTGCGGTGGAACTTGGATGGTACCGACAGACAAAATGGACAAGGGTGATTGGGATGGAATCGCAGAATTAGTCCGAGCGGTCGGCTCCAGATAGTTCGATAGAGAGATACATAGCTAGAAAATGAAAGGGCCAGCTGACACTGGCCCTTTTTGTGGCTGCTTCAAACGATGTAGAGGTTACTCGTTACCAAGCAAAGGTTTTAATGACGTTTTGCTTAGTGATTGGGTTATGCGCGATGTCTTGATTTATCTTATCAAGAAACGGCTTACGAGCCTGAGGCAACATGCCACGCATTGGTGAGATGTTATTGCCGTGGTCGCCCCAGTAGTAGCAATCGAAATCTTCTAGGTTTTCGAGCAAGTATTTTTCTTCTTCCAGAATCTGCAATGGCGTTGGTAAAACAAACTCGCCACGGTTTACTTCTTTTTCCAACACCGACCCCGGTTGAACGGCTAAAGCCATCGGTGCAATTGCATCTGGCTGCATGATGTTCAGCAAGCTGGTGGTATTAATCGCATGCTCTACAGAACGTTCTTTGCCGCCAAGGCCAAAGATGAAAGAAGCCAGCACCTTGATGTCTGCTTCACGGGCTAAGTTCATACCTTCAATTGCATGCTCACGCGTCATGCGCTTTTGAATGCGTTCAAGCACAATTGGGTCACCGGACTCCAAGCCGGAATAGGCCATGCTTAAACCTGCCGACTTAATCTCTTTTAATTCAGACAAGCTCTTACGGCGAAAGTCATTGAACCCTGAATACAGAGAAATGTTCTTGATCTCTGGAAAGGTGATTTTGATGTAATCCAGAATCGAAATCAGCATCTCGGTTCGGATTGCCATTACGTTACCATCGACTAAAAAGATAGACTCTACATGCGGGTAGATTTTTCTCGCCGCATCAATATCTTCAAAGATGTCTTTGATATCTCTTACTTTGAAACGCTTATCATCAAACATCGTGCAGAAGGTACATTGGTTGTTACTGCACCCCAATGTTGTCTGGATGAGTACGCTCTCTGCTTCCATCCAAGGACGATAAACTTTACCTTCAAAACGCATAAATGCTCCTCGGCCGTAGCCTGTGTTGTTTCGACGAGGGCAAGTTTAGCAATCTGCATCTTGGGTGATAATTGGGCAAAGCGGGGAATCAGTATTAAAGAAATTTTAATAATCGAAAGAGCGCGCAGTTCTTTGTCTGTATGGATAGAACTGCGGCTTGGATCGTGTGTGTGGGGAGTGTTAGTGGTCGTTTTTTACTAATTAATGATCAGTGCGTAACGCACAGCTTTTCTTCGAGTAATTGATTAAGCACTGTCACCAGCTTGTGGTTCTTAGTGTTGTCTAATGCGTCGGCGTGCGGGTCTTTGAACAACCCAGAATCATTATCAAAATATTTACCAGAAGCGTTGGCAAACTCATCACTGAGCGCAGCACGACAAAGAATATCGGCTCCAATCGCTAGGTCGTTTCCATCAACGCCATAAGCATCTTTTACTAATTTACTGCCAAGGAAAGAGGCTGGGTTTACAGGGATAATTGCGGTGCCTTTGTCTAAAAGAGTATTGGCTAATTCGATGGACCACATCGTTAGCGCCAGCTTACTTTGCGCGTAAACCGGACCATCAAGTTCACCCGCACTCGGGCTGATTAATGCCTCTAAATCGACGGGTGCTTGGGCTGCTGAAGATAGATTGACGATACGACCTGTCGCATCAAAAAGAGGAAGCAGCTTTTGTGTCAGGAGATACGGCGCAATGGTGTTTACGACAAAACGTACATCAAGATTGTCTGGAGTGGTGATGTCCGACACCTTATACACACCTGCGTTGTTAATGAGTATATCGAGTCGTTTGTGATCGCTTTTGATTTGGGTTACGAGCGCCTCAACTTCAGAGAGCGTCGATAGGTCTGCGATGTAGCTTTCGATGATTGCATTCTTAGACAGGCGAGACAAAGCGGTCACGACTTTATTGACCTTAACTGGGTTGCGGCCATGAATCAGAACATGGTGCCCTTGCTGCGTTAGTGCTTTTGCGGTCTCTAAACCAATGCCATCCGTGGCACCTGTGATCAGAATTATTTTTTGCATATTCCGTCCTTCAAAAAATAGTTTGAACAACGTTATAACAAAGATTAATGACACATAGTTGCATTTGGCTCACAAGCTGAAGACTCAAATGTGAGTCTATGGGGCAAATAATGACCATTTTAACACTTGGTGGTTAACCGTTGGCGTTTAACGACTAAGTAAGACAATGGGTCAGTTTGTGGCTGACCCAAATTAAGAGAAGTGACCGAGTTATTTGATGTCTTGAACGTTCATAACCAGAGTTTCCCAGTTACGTTGGTTTTCCATATCGTGCTCTAGGCCTTGCTCATCGGCAATTTGGAAGCGCTTAACCGCAGGGGTTTTGCTCGTAGCTTGATACAACCAATAAGCTTCCGCTTTGAGTGCTTCGTCGATCGGTTTGTCGATAGACTCGTACACCGCTTGCTTACATGCATTGATCGATTCGGCAGGGAATTTTGAGATTCGTTTGGCTAGAGTATCAACATATTCGCCAATTTCATCTGGCTCTAGTGCCTTGTTGATGGTGCCGTATGCTTCGGCTTCGTCAGCATCAAAGTCACGTGCACTTAGGACGATTTCGAGTGCGCGACCTAAGCCGACTTGGCGTGCCATACGTGATGCGCCGCCACCACAAGGAAGGATGCCCATACCCACTTCCATTTGCATGAATTTGTATTTACCGCGAGCCGCGAATCGCATGTCACACGCCAGTGCAAATTCGTGGCCTCCACCTCGAGCGAACCCTTCAAGCTTGGCAATGGTGGCTTGTGGCAGTTTGCTGATTCTTTCTAGCACCACTTGCAGGTCGAGTAACTTCGCTTCTTCACGAGAAACGGCTTCTGTCGACATGTCTTTTAATAGATTAGTGTCGTAGTGGCAGACCCAAACTTCAGGGTTTGCTGACTGAAATACCACGACCTTGATGTCACGATCGCGCTCTAGTCTCATTGCTAAACCATTGAGGTCGGCAAGCATCTCTTGCCCTTGAACATTCACAGTACCGAAGTCAAAAGTGACGGTAAGAATTCCATCCTCGGCTTGAGCTTTAAACGTTGTATAACCTTGATATGCCATTTCCATATTCCTTCTGAGAGATTTCATTTCAGCCTATTCAGTGTGAATGCGACCTAAATTCAGGCTAGCGAGGAATGTTCGAACCAACAATTAACCATTAAACGAAACACTATTAACGAATTATTAAGAGTTTTGGCGGGTTTTGTAATTTCAATTTATTCAGTGTCTTAGATGGATATTTTAACGTTGAAGGTATCTTGCTAATTCGATTGTCAACGAAATCTAAAAACTCATTCCTTGTCTGGCGCTCTTATCCTTTTCATTTAGCTTCGTATACTGCTCAACTAGGTAATTGGCCCTAAGGTACAGACAAGAGTGAACCGACTTATGCAGATGAGATCCGCGACTTTGAAAACCATTATTGAGAAAACACTGCCACTGACACTGGGTGTGTTTGCGATCATGATGGTGCAATTGGTCGATTCGATCTTTATCGGTCAGCTAGGGGTGAATGAGTTGGCGGTTCACGGTATCACCTTGCCATTCCAAGCGGCGTTTACCGGGGTTCAAGTGGGCATCGGTGTGGCGGCAACGTCCATTATTTCTCAAGCTGTAGGGGCAAAAGAGCAACGTAAGGCCACCTCAATTGCCACGTTGTCGGTCGGGTTTGGTGTGGTGGTAATAGCCTTAATCTGCTTAGGCCTGATTGTTTTTAGCGATTCTGTTTTTGCGTCGTTTGTGAATGATGTCTCTGACGCTCAATACCAATCCATGCTGTCGATTTTTAATGTGTACTGGCCACTGTGGCTGTTCAGTGCATTGATGGTGGCAGTGCTTTATCTGGCCACCTGCGTTTATCGCGCCAATGGCGATACTAAAACAACCGGCAGCATGTTCTTGGCTGCCAGCGTGATTAACCTAATTCTCGACCCTATTCTGATCTTTGGATTGGATATGGGCATTGCAGGAGCGGCGATCGCATCGAGCATTGGTTACGCATTTGGTGCAATCTACATGCTAATCAAGTCTCGCGGCAACGGTTGGTTTGGCTTCAATGGCGCGTGCCGTAACCGAATCAAAGGCTACAGTTTTGAGCTATTCAAGACGGTAATGCCAACCACTGCGAATCAGATATTACCTGCGGTCAGCGCATTCTTCTCAATGCTTTTGATTGCGAGAATCGGAACCGATGAGATGGCTTTTTGGAGCTTACTCGCCCGTGTTGAAAGTTTTATGCTGGTGTTTTCTCTTGCTCTGACCATGTCTATCCCGCCTATGATTGGTCGTTACCTAGGGGCGCAGCAGCGATGCAAAATCCCCGAGCTATTGAATACAACAGCGAAGTTCTTACTGGTTTTCCACACTGTGATGGCCGCATTATTGGCGCTGTTTAGTGGCTGGATTATTCCTGTTATCTCGGAAGAACAAAGCATACGCAGCTGGTTTGAAGTGACCTTGTTATTTATACCGTTCAGCTATGGCCCACTAGGGCTGTGCATGTTGGTTGCTTCGGTGTTTAATGCTTTGGGTGTGCCTCGTAAAGCTTTGAATGTCTCTTTCTTACGCTTGTTTGTTTTCTACATTCCGGCGTTATGGCTCGGCTCGATAACTGGAGACATGATCAATGCGGTTATTGCTGCGACCGTCGCCAATGTTTTAGCGGGCGCTTTTGCATGGTTTAAGCTTAATGCCTATATTAAAACTCACATTATTCCCCGTGCCGCTGCGGCCAATAAGCAGCGTGTACTCAGCGCAGGCTAGCCATTATTGATGAACATTGAACATCTAAAATTGTTTGTGCGACTCGCGTCTACGCACAATATAGGTCAAGCAGGACAAGAGCTTGGGTTGTCACCTCCGGTAGCCAGTATTCATATCGGAAAACTCGAAGAGAGCCTAGGTGCTATCCGCGTCGATCACGGTGAAGCGGTAAGGGATGTATGTGTCGATGGCTTGGGCATTGCCATGTGCGCGAGTTGGATAGCATACAAGCAGCTCGCGGAAGGTTCGCTGGTTGAGGTGTTGCCGGATTACCCTTTAAAGGATGAGGCGGCTATCTGGGCGGTATACCCGAGTGCTCAGTTACTTGCACCAAAGGTGCGCGTATTTATCGATTACTTTGTTCAATATTATGGTTCACCTTCTTATTGGGATTGCGACGTAAACGGGCAAGCTCAGTAATCTATAAGCTTCAACAAATTATCAGTTTTATTAAGCTCTCAGTCTCAGTAATAGAGCAAACGCAGTAGCGTTCAAGAAGCACTTATTGAGAACAAATAAGAAAGCCCCGACCAAAAGGGAGGGGCTTGTTTTTATGTTCTTTATAGAACGTTTTTCTAGCTAACTGCTGTTGTTTTTATTTAGTGTATCCGGAGTTTAATGAGCGTGTACCGCTGAATCTTGGTATAGCTCTGCATCAACTTCTTCGCCTTTGTTTGGACGCGGTACAATCTCAAAAGAGGTGTCAGCTTCTGTCAGTGAAGACAGCAGTTTGTTAAGCGATGTTTTATCACCTTTCACGCCTGCTTGTCCGTCTTCTAACAGTTTTCCAAGGCTTGTTTTCTTAAGCACGATGTCAGACACGTCAGACTTATTGATGATCAGTGTTGTATCGGCGTCTTGTAGCTCGCTCACTTGAATGTTGTTCAGGTTACCGTTAGACATTTCAACGTAGTAGAACTCTTGCACGTCTGGTAGCTGAATATTCAACGTAAATGGTGTTTCTTGTGCTTTTAGCGAATCCACTTTTACTGCTAAGTAATCAAGTAGGTTTTCAATGGTCATGTTCGCTAACACATCCGGTGATGCTGTTTTCGGTGCGCCCGGTTGTGTGCCAATACGAAGCTCTTGAGCGCCGGTTAGGTAGATGTTTCTCCAACCTGCACCTTCTGATTGATAACCCAATTGCTCGTAAGTATCTGCTAATAAGCCACGTGCAACTTTGTTCTCTGGTTCTGCTTGAATCACCTTATTGAGTGCTGTTGCAACGAAGCGGTATTCACCTTCTTGGAAGTCTTGCTGCGCTTTTTCAATCACAGCATCGCTGCCGCCCATGTACTCAACAAACTTCACTGACTCCGGCTTGATTGGTAATGGGTTTAGGTTAGCTGGGTTCATGTCGAAGTAACCAAGGTACATGTTGTACACAGCGCGAGCATTGTGAGAGTAAGTACCGTGGTAACCGTTAGTGTGCCAAGACTGTTGAATACTGTCTGGCATTACCTTGTAAATCTCGTCACCGATGTCTTGCAGAACCACGCCGTTGTTGGCTAAGCGAAGCGTTTGGTTATGAGTAAAACCGTAAGCGTCACGCTGCATTTTTAGGTAATCAGAGATCTCTTGTTCACCCCAAATTGGCGATGAGTGAGACGCAAACAGCACCTCTGTTTCTTCGCCCCAAGTGACTAACATTTCGTTGATCTTCTTAGACCATTTCAAACCATCACGTACTTTTGCGCCACGCAGCGTGTACAGGTTGTGCATACCTTGGTAGGTCAGTTCGCCAGTCCAGAGTGCTTTCATGCTCGGAATATACGTCACCATTTCAGAGGCCGCTTCGGTACCTGAAGCATCCATGAATTGCATTTCTAGTCCGTCGATAACCTGAGTTTCAATCTCTTCGTTATGGTTCAGCTCGTAGTCCGGCAGGACGTAAGTAATGCTACCGGTTGATAGACCTTTCGACAGTGCCGCATCCACAATACCGTGTTCGTGTCGGTTCAGGGTTGCGCCATATTGATAGGCGGTACGACGAGACATTGCGTTACCCGCCAGTACGTTTTCGTCGACGATTTCTTTGGTGATGTTTTTCGAACCGTACACTTTTACATCTGGATACGCGTCTTTGATTGCTCTTGCGCCACCAAAGTGATCAGCGTGCGAGTGAGAGTAAATCATTGCAACGACGGGCAGTTCACCGCCATCAGGCACATTGTTCTTGAAGAATTCGAGTGATTTGGCGGCTGATTCTTTGGTAAGAAGAACGTCGTAGGCGATCCAACCGTTGTCACTACGAATGAAAGAGATAGACGCTAAATCCGCGCCTCGAACTTGGTAAACTTTACCCGGAACAACTTCATATAAACCTTCTGCCGCTTGGTTCAATACCGCTTGGCGCCACAGTGAAGGGTTTACTGAATCTGGTGCTTGGTCTGCATTCGTCACACTTGGATCGATGAAGTTAAAGCTATTACGAATGATGTCGCCCGTCTCTTGATCAAAGCTAGCAATTAGACCTTTGTTGTTATTGTCGAAAGCGCGAGTGTCGGCAAAGTTAAGTGTTTTTGCGAACTCTTGGTTTGCTTTGGTCGTCATCTCGGTTGCGCTTTTGCCACCTTGGTCGCCAATTTCGCTGAAGTGTGCGTGGTCATGGTTAGCTGCAATTGCCGGGAATGCGAGCGAGATAGCCAGGAACAGTGATGCATTTTTGAACGTGCGAGAAGTTGTCATAAGAGCCTCTTCATTTCAGAATTTTGTTTCGTTGAGGCGATTATAGGAATAAGACATATAGCAAAAAATAAAGTAAGCTTTATTTAACACATCACGAACTGTTATGTGTTGTATGCTTAAAAGTATCAGATTGAAGCGCAAAGCTTGTTGCATACCCAATGCGAGTGCACCTAAACATGGAGAGTGACCGTGAGTGATGTTGAAAAGTTAGATCTAAATTTACTGAGCGTATTTTTGGAAGTGTATCGACTGCAGTCGATCACCTTAGCATCTGAATCGCTTGGTATGACTCAGCCTGGGGTTAGCGGGGCATTGAAGCGATTGCAATCTCAGCTTGATACCGACCTGTTTATTCGTGAAGGGCGCGGGATTATTCCGACCAACGCTGCGGTGCAACTGGCAAACCGAGTGGAACCTGCCCTTGAAGGCATAACCAGTGCAGTTAGTACCTTAAAGCAGTTCGATAATCAGCAGCATCATGTGTTTCGAATTCTGGTGAATGAGATCGGTTTAACCAAGCTTCAACCCCTTGTCGAGCAAGATGAAACGTTGGGGAGTATCTCTATCGAGTTCAATATGGTGCCGAACAACGAAGAAGAGCTTCTTCAGAGTTTAAGCATGCAGCAAGCTGATCTGGCGATCGATATTCACTACCCACAAGTGAATGGTTATATGAACCAGCAAGTGATCGAAGATGAGCTCGTATTGATCGCCAAGAAAGGGCACCCAAGGATTGATGGTTCGGTAACGGAAGAGCAGTACTATCATGAGAAACACATCACCTTCAGAATGCGTCGCTCTCGCCTCTATACCGCAGATTACTTTACAAAAAGCCCGATACAGCAACGAAAAGTCAGTTCCGAATGTGATTCATTGATGACGATGTGTGTGTTGGTCTCTGGTTCAGACTGTGTTGGTAGCACGTCTCGTGATTTTGCTAATCAGTTTGCGGAGCGATTCCAACTGCAAGTGCTCGCCCAGCCTTTCGAGGTCTTGCCCATGAAGCAGTATATGATTTGGCATAAGAGAACCGATTTGAATCCTGCTCATCAGTGGTTGAGAAACAAGATTCAACAATACATGGCGGACTAACGAGTCGCTCTTGCAGCTCGTTTCTGTCTGGCGCTCTCTATCATCTTAGAAGGCGTCATACCTGTTACTAACATGGTGCCGGTAATAACCAGAACCGATCCGAAAATAGTGTTAAGGCCAATTGCTTCGTCTAAGAAAAGGTTGCCCCACAAGATGCCAAACACTGGAATCAAAAAGGTAACAGACAGAGCCGAAGGCGCACCCAGTTCAGAAACGAGATTGAAGTAAAGCAAGTAAGCAAGCCCAGTACACACCGCGCCTAATAAGATCACCGATGTGGTGATAGTGAGATCGGGGGCTTCTCGCATTGGCATGAAAAATACAAATGGCAATACGATTAACACCGCTGCCCACATGCTGCCGTGGGCATTGTTGAAGGCTTCAACTTTAGGTGCTGTTTTGGTGTAGTTAGACGCGATACCGTAGCTAAATGCGGCCATCACTGCTGCAAAGATAGGAAGCATAGCCTCACGGCCAATGTTCATCGCATCCCAACCGACTAACACGCCAACTCCTGTTACCCCAATCCCAAGTCCCAATAGAACTTTCGCCTCGAGTGCTGTTTTGGTCCATATTGCACCGATGATTGCCGCCCATATTGGCGCGGTAGAGTTCAAGATGGCGAGTGTCGAGGCGTTAAGTGTCTGCGCGGCATAAGCGAAAAGCAAAAAAGGAAGTGTGGTGTTAAACAGGCCGAGAATGAAGAAGTGTTTTGCGTGATCATGAAAAGAGAGCTTCTTTTTTAAATAGAAAGAAACTAAAAGCAGAGTAAGTGCTGCAAACAGAACTCGCGCTTCAATTAAGACTGCGGGCCCTAATGGATTGGCGGCCATTCTCATGAAAAGAAACGAGCCTCCCCATATCGCAGCGAGAGTTATTAATTTTAGAAAGTTCACGGCGTATATCTCAGAATGTGTAAAACACCGACTATTGATCAAAGCTATATATTACACAAGCTTAGATATTAATACTGTGCAGCTAATTGTTGTGATTTTGATAACCAAACGGCTCGCTAAATAGGAACACTTTTGATGAATTCTGTTCTGTTTATCCTTCCTGATTTGGCGGGTAATCTAGCGTTAGACATCAAACTTAGGCAAACAAAATGAAGATTGAACACATCGCAATTTGGACCAAACAACTCGAAGTACTGAAGCGATTTTATGAAGATTATTTCGGCGCGACATTGAACTCAAAATATCACAACCCAACTAAAGGGTTTTCTTCATACTTCCTCTCGTTTGATACGGGAAGTCGTTTAGAGATTATGGAAATGGACTCTGTCCCTGAATCGAAAGACGACATCTATGACCAGTTCACAGGCTTCATTCACATGGCGATATCATTAGGTTCGGAACAGGCGGTCGATCAACTGACTCAACACTTGGTCGAAGACGGCTATGAGCGCTTAGATGGCCCAAGAAGAACAGGCGATGGCTATTATGAGAGCTGTGTACTCGATCCGGATGGTAATCGTTTGGAACTTACCGTTTAATGTAGAGACTTAATTGAGTTACTCATCTACTAACGGAACTGAGGTATTACAATGATGAAGCGTGCTGTGACTTTCCTTTTTAGTCTTGGGCTTATGGGATGTGCTACCTCAGAACCGGTGTATGAGCAGGAGGCGGACTCAAAGCCTGAACCATCACAACCCATAGGTTACCTCGGTTTTAAAGCTCACCAAGAGTGGGCGATTCAATTCAATGATTGCACGGTCTACGATTTAATCGGTGCACAACCTTACCAGTGGTTTGATCGCACTTCAGCCTCTGTGAGCTGTTATACGTTTAAGCCAAACGATGCCATCGAGCCATTATCAGTCTATGCCGACGCAAACTTCGACAGCAATAAGCTAGCCCCGATTAACCTATTTCAAGAGCTGCAGGTATCAGAGTCTGGCTGGGGCAAGTTTCCTGCCGTCTATGAGACAAGCGGCACTAATTGGCTGAAAGTCAAAGAGGGTTGGATTCACCTCACACTAGCCGATCAGACACTTGTCCAGTTCTACCCGGGAACTCAAGACCAATCTGGCAAATCGAAGCATGATCAGTATTTTGATCAGCATTGATCGTAAAGCTGAATTTTGACTAGTCTGTAGTTCGATCAAAAAAGATCTTTTAACTGTTGCTGAAACCGGTTTCAATCTGTATCTTTGCTTTTATTGAAATCGGTTTCAGAGTTGCAATGAGCTCTCTAATCCTGATCTTTTTCACGAATAACTTGTAGCGAGTAATGGTATGAACAACGAATTTCCGAACGATTTTTTATGGGGCGGTGCAGTAGCAGCGCATCAACTAGAAGGCGGCTGGGATGCGAATGGTAAAGGTGTCAGTGTTGTTGATGTATTAACAGCGGGCGCTCATGGTGTACAACGTCGAATCACCGATGGCGTGATTGATGGCGAAAACTATCCTAACCAAGTCGCAGTGGATTTCTACCATCGCTACAAAGAAGACATTAAGTTATTCGCTGAGATGGGCTTTAAGTGTTTCCGTACCAGTATCGCGTGGACGCGTATCTTCCCAAATGGCGATGAAGCTGAACCGTGTGAAGCGGGTTTAGCGTTTTATGATGATCTGTTTGACGAGCTGTTGAAATACGACATTCAGCCTGTGGTAACACTGAGCCACTTTGAAATGCCTTACCATCTAGCTAACGAATATGGTGGCTGGATGAACCGTAAAGTGATCGACTTCTTCGTTAAGTACTCAACTACGGTGATGGAGCGTTACCAGCACAAAGTGAAATACTGGATGACGTTTAACGAGATCAACAACCAGATGAACACCTCGGCAGACATCTTCGGTTGGTTGTGCTCTGGCGTGAAGTTCCCGCAATGTGAAAAGCCGCAAGAAGCCATGTATCAAGCGGTTCACCACCAGTTTGTTGCGAGTGCGTTGGTGGTTAAGAAAGGTCACGAGATCAATCCAAATCTTCAAATTGGCGCAATGTGTGCGATGGTGCCTTTCTATCCTCGTTCTTCAAAGCCAGAAGACATCATGGTGGCACAGCAAGCGATGCGTGACCGTTATTTCTTCTCGGATGTAATGGTGCGTGGTCATTACCCAAATTACGCTAAGCATGACTGGGCAATCAAAGGCTTCAATATTGAGATGCAGCCCGAAGATGAGCAGATCCTAAAAGAAGGCAAGGCTGATTACTTAGGCTTTAGCTACTACATGTCTAATACCTTGGATTCTTCTTCTCACCAATCGACTGAAGAAGCGATGGACGGCGGTCATGAAAACTCGGTCGATAACCCGTTTATCCAGTCTAGCGATTGGGGCTGGCCAATTGACCCAACCGGTTTGCGTTTCTGTTTAGCGTCTCTGTATGAACGTTATGAAGTGCCATTGTTCATCGTTGAGAACGGTTTTGGCGCGGTTGATACCATTGAAGAAGATGGCAGCATTAATGACGATTACCGCATTGCTTACCTTGGCGACCACATCAAAGAGATGAAAAAAGCCGTTTCGATTGATGGTGTTGATTTGATGGGCTATACCCCTTGGGGCTGTATCGATTTAGTTTCGTTCACCACGGGCGAGATGAAAAAACGCTACGGATTCATTTACGTAGATAAGCACAACGATCAATCTGGCTCACTAGAACGCAAGCGCAAGAAGTCTTTCGAGTGGTATAAAGGTGTGATTGCATCTAACGGTGCCACTATTTAGAATGCATTCCCCAGCGCAGTTATGTGAACTGTGAGCTGTCATTTTGCAATGAATTAGTCGGCCTATGTCGGCTAATTTTTTATAAAGGAAAAGAAGCGAATGGTAACCATGCTTGATGTCGCAAACCGCGCAGGCGTATCTAAATCGACCGTTTCTCGTGTCTTAAATGGCAAGAACATCGTGCGCCCAGATGTGGTGAAAAAGGTATTTGATGCGATTCAAGAAACAGGTTATCGACCGAACTTGTTGGCTCAGCAATTGGCGACCAAGAAGACCAATTTCATCGGCTTTGTAATTACCAATGAGTTGTTCAATGGCCCTTACTTCTCTTCCTTGATGTATCACGCGGCTTCTTATAGCGAAAAGTCGAATCACCAATTGGTGATCACCGATGGCAAACACAGCGCTGAAGACGAAAGAAAGGCGATCAATTTCCTGTTGGATATGAAGTGCGCGGGCATCATCATCTATCCGCAATGTTTAACCGAAAGCGAGATAGCTCAGATCATCGAAAGCACTGACACTCCGATTCTGGTACTCAACCGAGAAATGCCGTCGAAGCCCAATCATGCTATTACCACCGACCATTATCAGAGCGCTTGTTTGATGGTTGAACACATCATCGAGCAGGGTCATACCGATATTGCAGTGATTCGTGGTAAAGCCGGTTCTTCGACCGATGAGCTGCGTTACCAAGCCTATCAAGATGTGTTAACTAAACATGGTGTTGCATTGGATGAGTCCAACGTTGTTCAAGGTGATTGGACGATGGAGAGCGGTTATCACGCGGCTCAGGCTTTGGCAAAAAGCAGAACCACATTCACTGCTATCTTGTCTGAAAACGATGATATGGCGATTGGTGCGATTAAGGCGTTAACCGAACTTGGGTACTCATTGCCTCAAGATGTTTCGATCGTCGGCTTTGATAACAGCAAAGTGGGGGCGTTTTTAACGCCAAGCTTAACGTCTGTCAGTGTGCCATTAGAGCAAATGACGCAAAAGGCGATCCTGCAAATTGTCGGTGAAACAGAGCAAGCGACCACCATCAATACCACTGGTAGTTTGGTGTTACGTGATTCGATAGCGAAGCTAAATTAGCACTGTTCGAATTTCATATTTTACCTACAAAAAGTGACGAACTGCGCATCTCTTAAACCAAGCTCAAACACTCCTTATTCACTGTTATTTAGATGTGCGATATTGCGTTTTTGGTCGATGAATTGACCACCATTAGTTAAGTAATGTGAAGCTAGATAAGTAATATGAAAATAGCTAATTGATGTGAGAACAGGTAAGTAACGTGAAAACAGAAAAACAAAAAATGCTAGCAGGTGAACCTTATCAGGCTTGGGATAAAGAGCTTTATGCAGCTCGTATCGAATGTCGCAAGGTGCTTCAAAAACTCAATAACAGTATTCCTGGCACATCTGAATGGGAAGCAGCAACGCAAGAGCTCATTCCGGACTGTGAAAATGCACATTTAGAACCTCCATTTCGTTGTGACTACGGCTCGAACATCAAGCTAGGCAAGAACTTCTACGCTAACTTTAACTGCGTGATTTTGGATGTGGCTGAAGTGACTATTGGCGATAATGTGCTGCTTGGTCCGAACGTTCAAATCCTGACTGCAGGTCACCCACTCGATGTGAAAGGCCGTGTAGAAGAAGGCGTTGAGTTTGGCACATCGATTAATGTTGGCAACAATGTTTGGCTTGGCGGTGGTGTAATTATCTGCCCCGGTGTCACCATTGGCGAAAACAGCGTGATTGGCGCGGGCAGTGTCGTAACCAAAGACATCCCAGCCAATGTGGTTGCAGTCGGTAATCCATGTAAAGTGCTGAAAGCGATCGATAACGAGTAATAATCAGATTGAATTGATAAAGCCCGAACCTAGGTTCGGGCTTTGTTTTTTCTATTCTTGCTAGATGCTAGATGCTAGATGCTAGATGCTAGATGGAACAGCTTGTTGTGCTTGCTTCTTATCTAACGCACCACTGAATCGAGTCAGAACAAGAGCGATCAAAACGATCACAGCACCTACCCAAGGGGTGTTCATTAATCCAGATTTCGCGACAATCAAACCACCGCCCCATGAGCCTAATGCAATACCGACGTTGAAGGCTGCAATGTTCAACCCAGAAGCGACATCGACTGCATCTGGTGTGTATTTCTCAGCCAGTTTCACAACATACACTTGTAGCCCCGGAACGTTACCGAATGCGAATGCACCCCAAACCAAAATGGTAGCAACAGCTGCGTAAGGGTTTACTGCGGTAAAGTTGAATACCACCAGTACTGCGGCCAAACCAGAGAAGATAACGGTCAGTGCTTTAATTGGGCCCATCTTGTCGGCCATTTTTCCGCCCCAGATGTTACCGACCGCAACTGACACACCGTAAACCAACATGATTAAGCTGATTGAGCTCGAATCAAACCCTGATACATTTTCCAGTATTGGAGCAAGGAACGTAAACGCTGTGAATGTACCGCCATAACCTAGTGCTGTGATAGCGTAAACCAACAGTAAGCGTGGTTGAGTTAGAACCTTTAGTTGTGCCGAAATCTTCGCCGCTGGTGGTTGCTTAAGGTTGCTTGGAACCAAGATAGCGCTGCCGATAAGAGCAATAAGACCAAGCAGAGCAACGATCAAGAAGGTCGCTTGCCAGCCAAAGGTTTGGCCGATATAAGTGCCCAGTGGTACGCCGGTTACCAATGCAACCGTTAAACCCGTAAACATGATCGCAATGGCACTGGCTGCTTTATCTTTTGAAACCAAACCTGTCGCGATGGTCGATCCAATCGAGAAGAACACACCATGGGCAAGGCCTGTCAAAATTCGTGCGGCGATCAGCGTGTTATAGCCTGGAGCTTGCCACGCCAATAAGTTACCAATGACAAACAATGCCATCACAGTCAGCAACACCGCTTTACGATTCCATTTGCCGGTTAATGCCGTTAAGACTGGTGCGCCAATAGCAACGCCAAGCGCGTATAAACTGACTAATAGGCCTGCCGATGGCAGAGATACATTCAAGTCGCTCGCCATGGTAGGAATCAAGCCTACGATGACAAATTCTGTGGTTCCGATGGCAAAGGCGCTGAGCGTCAATGCAAGTAATGCTAATGGCATAATCATCTCTCTTACTGTTCTTTGTTAAATACCGAGCGCGATAAAATGGGGCAGCTTGTGACTGCAATAGGAGCGCTTCGTTTGATGGCGAGGATTATCTAGCAAAATATATTTGTAAAAAATACCACCATTAACAAATAACCTTTGTGTTATTTGCAATAATCGGAGGGTTAGCCGATCATAGGATTAAGCTGCTGAGAGCGAAAAGACACAGATGATTTGATCTGTGATGATCACAAACGAGATGACATTAACCAAAATGAAGATAGCGAAGGAGCCTCATGCTAACCCGTTCAGATGATTTAGAAATAGTACTCACCGTTGTCGATGCTGGTGGTTTTTCTGCGGCGGCAGAGGCGCTGGATGTGCAGGTCGCCAAGGTGTCTCGTTCGGTGAGTAAGGTTGAGTCGCAACTCGGTGTCTCAATATTCAACCGAACAACGAGACGTGTGGAATTGACGGAGGAAGGGCGGCAGTTTGTCGATTCAGTCAGGCTAGGGTTACAGATGATTCAGAGCGCGGAAGAAGAAATCGTGTCGCGTGGTGAGTTACCAAAAGGTCGTTTAAGAGTCGATGCCGCCAGTCCATTCGTATTCCATCAGCTAGTGCCGTTGGTGCAGTCATTCAAAGAGGCTTACCCAGACATTGAGTTGGAACTCACTTCCAACGAAGGCTTCGTTGATCTTCTAGAAAAGAGAACCGATGTTGCGATTCGAATCGGTAAGTTGTCTGATTCAACACTGCACGCTCGCCCGTTAGGAAAAAGTTTGCTCCATATTGTGGCGTCACCTGATTATCTCGCTAAGCGTGGGCTACCCACCAAACCTGAAGATTTGAGCTCGCATCAAATTGTGGGGTTTGCGGGTAACAAAGTGCTTAACCATTGGCCTTTACCAAACCAAAGTTATGTCGCGCCTACTGTGACAGCCAGTAATGGTGAAACCGTGCGTCAACTGGCACTAGCTGGAAATGGGATTGCTTGTTTATCGGGGTTTATGGTGCAGGAAGATATGGCAGCAGGGCGTCTAATCCCTATTCTGGAACAAGACAAACTTGCCAACACAGACCGAGAGCGAGTGAATGCGGTTTACTACAAGTCGTCCTCTGTCTCTAAACGTATCTCGGCGTTTATTGATTTTATTCAACCCCGTTTGAAGCTCTAACTAAGGCGGCTGACGATATCCGCATAAATGAAAAAGCCCCGCTGACGTGTAGCGGGGCTTTCAAATTGAACTCGATAGCTTGTCAGTGTGCTTTCTAGTAACAGACTACTGAAACTGTACTTAAGCGATCTTAGTCATCTCGTTAAGTGTAAATGACGTAACACTACCTTCGGTTGCTGCCATGTATTCAGCGAGGTGAGTATTACCCATGTGTGTTTGCCAAAGTTCACGAGACGTCCAGTTTTCGTAGAAAGTGAAATGTGCTGGGTTTTCATTGTCTTGGTGAAGGTCGTAGTTGATGCAGCCTTCTTCAGCGCGAGTAATATCAATCAGCTTTAGCAGCTCTGCTTTAACCAATTCAATTTTGTCTTCGTTAGCGACGATGTTTGCGACGATAGTTAGTTGAGTCATGTTGGTACCTATATTATTTTTCACCGAAATGGTGATTTGTCTGTGTTTACAGTGCCACTCTTTGTTCATTGAGCTGCAGTCTGTGTCGATGGATAAATAATAGTGGGAATATTTGAAACGATAAACAGTGCTACATTTGAATTATTGTCAAAAAATAATTGATAATAGCTTGGGTATTATGTGCTACTAGGCGTAGGTGAGGAGTATTTAGAAGCCGCCCGCCCACGCATCAAAATCGTCAATATTGTCGAGCTCTTCCTTGGTTCTTGGCGCAGGGTAATAAGGCAGTGCTAACCTTTGAACGGAAGGTTGCAGTTCCCAATCGGGTGTAATCTTGAGTCGTGTTAACTCATCGTTGAGGCGTACAAACATATAGTAGCCGTCGGCATGGGTATTGGCGTAACTCGCGATAGTTGCGATATCACCAGAAGGTAACTTTACGTCTCGACCTAGTGGATAGAGTTGGTGCAATGCGAAACTCACTTTGGGATCTTCAAGTTTGCCTTGCTTAAAGCGTTCTAATCCGATGGCGGTTGAAGTAGTGCGCGGCTTCCACCCTGTGAGGAGCAATCCACTCAAGTTATCTTGGAACGGCTTACCCTTTCGATTGCCTTCATTGGTAATGAATTGAACCGTCAGCGTGTCTCCCGATTCTTGCAGAATTTCTAAAAACTGTTCACCAGTGCGATCGACCAAAAGCTTCATAATATCCAGCTACCATCAAGAATGAGAGACGATAAAGGGTACTACTATAGGGAAGGCTTGTGTAGGGACGATAAAGGTTATGTAGCGTGAACAATGTTTTCGGTGTTGATCCTTTCATGCCCTTAGTTCAACAACAGCTTTAGCGCTTACGTAAGTAATGAGTTTGCACGATCTCATCAAGGTACGTCGTGACGCCTTTCAACGTAAAATCGACGGGAGATACTAAGTCACCAAATAACGGGGACCCACCACCAAGCACGATAGGAATGGTCGAGATGATCAGCTCATCAATCATGTCTTCTTTCATGAAGTTTTGAATGGTCACACCGCCATCAATATACAGATTGTTAAGGCCTTTGTTGTTTAGGTCTTCGACGATCTGAGTGAGCTCACCCTTTATCAAGAACACTTTACCTTCGAGTTCCTTAGGCACTTCCGTCAACGTGTTACTCAATACATAAACAGGCTTTGTGTAAGGCCAATCAATACCGAAGCTCAACACCATATCCATTGTGTTTCGGCCCATGACCAAAGCATCAATGCGATCGATATGGGCGTTGTACCCCATGTCATCACCGTCTGGATTTGGAATCGCTTGCAGCCAATCTAAGCCGCCTTGCTTGTCTGCAATGTAACCGTCAAGGCTGGTTGCGATGAATACAATATTTGACATTTTTAACTCCGATATCAATGAGAAACTTGGCATCTACACGGTAATAAATTAAAATATTCTACAGTGTAGAAATAAAGTTTAAGAGGTGACGGTATGACTGTCAAGGATCAGAAACGAGGTCGACCAAAGAGTGGATCAAGCCAACTCAGCGCCGAGAGAATTCTCACTATTGCTAAAAGCATGATGCGAGAGAGTGGCAAAGTGCCAAGTGTTCGAGGGTTGGCGACAGAACTCGGGGTTGATGCGATGGCTATATACCATTACTTCAAAAACAAAAATGATCTGCTTGAGGCAATCACGGTTTCCTTGATTGAAGAAGTCGCGCAGCCAGAATTGAATCAAGATTGGCGAGATAACCTATATCGGCTCAGTGTGAGTTACTTGTCGATGCTAAACGAATATAGAGGCTTGTTAGAGACCTTATTGACCATGAAATCCCTCGGGCCGATGGAGGTGTTTAGTGAACGTTTTACAGCGGTGTTGAGCCCGTTAGCGTTAACCAAAGAGCAAACCAAAAATGCGCTGGACTTGCTGGTGGATTATTTACACGGCTACGCTTTGGCGTTGAACTGTAACCCAGACCGAACTGAGCTCACCATTGAAATGGTCGAAAAGCCGCTGAGTTTATACTGTTTGGCGCTCAATCAACTTAAGTGATCTGTAGGCCAATTTAACGACCTTTAAATTTATACTGGATAATTACCTATAAATTTCAGGATTTAGCAGTAATAATCAATGAATAGATCGGAATAGCTTGTTCATTGAAAAGCTGTACGGAAAGTTTCTAAAGACGTCATCGTGAAAAGGAAGTCAGATACATGCCTGTGCTCCAACGCATCAGTTTAACGTTAATCTTAATCGCCGTTTTAGGTGGGTGTTCTTCACTTCCTGAAGGCATCGATCATCCAACAGAACCGCCAACCTCTCCTGCACCTAGTTCTTTATCGGTTCTAACCAATGAATTTCAGCCTGAAGCTTTAGAGCAAGGCACCACTGCGGTTCGTCTGCAAGAGTCTGGTTGGGATGCCTTGGCACAGCGATTAGCGCTGGTCGAAAGTGCCGAGCACACCATCGACATTCAATACTACATCTGGAACTCTGACGAATCGGGCAGCTACCTAGCCAGCCGTTTGTTAGCCGCGGCCGAGCGTGGTGTGAAGGTTCGTGTAATGCTGGATGATATCAACCTCAACGAACGTGAAGGCCTATTATCGGCACTGGATGCACACCAGAACGTCGAGATCCGAATCTTCAACCCAACACCAACACGCCGTGGTTTTAGTAAATGGCTAAGTTTTCTTGGGGATTTCTCACGCCTAAACCGCCGTATGCACAATAAGTCGTTTACCGTAGATGGCACCTTGTCTGTGGTTGGTGGGCGTAATATTGGGGATGAATACTTCGATCTTTCTGACGAGATTAACTTCCGAGATCGCGATGTATTGGTGATGGGCTCCGTCGTTACCACCATCCAAACTAGCTTTGTCGAGTACTGGAATAGCCGTTGGTCTTACCCTGTTGATATGTTGGGTGACGACGAGCAACCGGACCTTTCAAAGATTGACGATATCACCGTTCCCCAATATCAAAACTACCCAGAGTTACCATTAAATCGGGAAGCGGCAGATAGCCTGCTGAAAGAGGCGCTTAATGAGATGACATGGGTGAATGCTCGTTTTGCTTACGATCGCCCTGTGCCTGTCGATTCAGACAATACTGATGAACCTAAAGCAACGGCGGTTCTGTTAGGGCAGCTCGCAAGCGAATCGAAACAAGAGATCTTGCTTGAGTCGGCTTACTTGGTATTCGATGACGGTCAGCTACAAGAGTGGCAAACGTTGAATAACGAAGGCGTTGAGATAAAGGCACTGACCAACTCAATGGCCTCGAATGACTTGGTGACCAATCACTCTGCTTACGCGGGTCGACGCTACGACATGCTGGAGCATGGAATCGACTTGTTTGAGTTAAAACCAGATTCCAAGCTGTGTGAAGCGTCTACCCAAGACGTGTCGAAATGTGCGCCTGAAACAGCTTATGGCCTGCATGCTAAATCTGTCGTATTTGACCGTAGTATTGCGAGTATTGGCTCCTTTAACTTCAACCTGCGTTCGACCTACCTAAACACGGAATCGGTGCTAATCATCGAGAACAAAGCGATAGCTGAAACGCTAGCTGAAACCATCGAACAGGCGATGAGTGAAGACAACAGTTGGCGCTTGGAACTTGAAGACGGTGACGTGTATTGGTACTCAGGTGACCAAAGCTGGGACAGCGAACCAGAAACCGGCAAGTGGGAACGAATGCAGTCAGGCTTCTTACAGCTTCTCCCAATAGAGAAGTATCTCTAAGAGAATCAGCACCCTAGAAAAGAAAAATGTCAGCGCATAATACGCTGACATTTTTGTTTGTGATGGCGAAAACAGAGTTCGCTCATCGAATACCTTTCTGTCGTTAGACCTGCTCTCGATCTATCGCTTGGTCAGCTGTTTGCTGTTTAGGTAAGGAAGAATATGAGGACGAGATTCACCAGACAGCTTTTGCGTGATCTGCTGTGACCAGCTGCTTTGCTTTTGATTGCTTGAGCGGTTTGCGTAGTAGCTTTGCACCGAATCATCGTAGCTGGCAATGTCATCTAGGCTCAGCGGTTGGTATTGGTTTTCGTGCATCACCACATGAGCAGGAAGGCGAGGCTTAACCTCTGGTTGCTGTGCCGGGTGACCTAAGCACATCCCGAACAACACGGCGGTATGTTGTGGTAGTTCTAACAGTTCATCGACTTGTTGTGCGCTGTTACGCAGCCCGCCAATGTACACGCCACCCAAACCTAGAGATTCAGCCGCCAGCATGCAGTTTTGCGCCATGATGCCAGAATCTACCGCGCCAATCAGGGTCAGTTCAGTAAAGTCGGTTTTCACTTCAGGGTTGATTTGAGCGTGGCGTTGATAGTCGATACAGAACACTAAAAACTCAGCCGCATTCTCAACGTAAGCTTGGTTACCTGCGTATTCAGCTAACAGTTTGCGCTTCTCTTTGTCTGTCACTCTCACGATAGAAACAGCCTGCAGTAAGCTCGATGATGAAGCCGCGAGACCAGCCTGAATAATCACATCAAGTTGTGCTTTTTCAATCGGTTGATTTGTATATTGACGAATGGAGCGGTGCCCCAGAATAGTTTCAATCGTGCTGTTCATAACTCTCAGACAGTCCTTGTGATGATGGCGTAGAGAATCACAATAACGACAATTACCATGAGCGTAAAGGGTGTTCGAGCCTTTCTGGTTGACATATTTCAGCAGCGTCAGCCCAGTTTTTGAGATTCTATTTATAATCGATTAATGCCAGCTGCTATGCCGCTGGCATTTTATTATTGAGCGAAACTTGCTTCGAAATAGGCACTAAATGATAAAAACTGTCGGATAAAATAGGGCATACTGGACTCAATATATAAACCAAAGAAAGTAACCACGCGCATGAATCCGATCTGCCTCAACGACCCTTTTTCTCTTCCTAATGGCCAAGTGATCAAAAATCGCCTGTTCAAATCGGCAATGAGTGAACAGCTAGGTGATAAACATCATAACCCTAAGCAAGGTTTAGTCACGCTTTACCAGCGTTGGGCTCAAGGAGGAATTGGCCTATCCATGACGGGCAACGTGATGGTCGATAGAGGTGCGCTTGGTGAACCTAAAAACGTTGTGTTGGATGAGCAAAGTGACTTAAGCGTATTTCGTGAGTGGGCGAAGGCTGGAACACAAAATGGTTCGCAGATATGGATGCAATTGAACCACCCAGGAAAGCAAATCCCTAAATTCTTATGTGATAGCCCGGTTGCGCCTTCGGCTATCTCTTTAGAGCGTGGATTAGAAAAAGGCTTTAATACGCCACGAGCTCTGACTGAGACGGAAATCATCGCAATCATTGATAAATTCGCGCTGAGTGCAAAGCTTTCAAAACAAGCGGGTTTTACCGGTGTGCAGATCCACGGTGCTCATGGCTATCTCGTGAGTCAGTTTTTGTCTTCAAGACACAATCAACGCCAAGACAAATGGGGTGGATCACTCGAAAACAGACTTCGTTTTGTGCTTGAGGTTTATCGCGCGATTCGAAAAGAGGTCGGTGAAGATTTCCCGGTCGGAATTAAGCTCAACAGTGCTGACTTCATGAAAGGTGGCTTCACTGAAGAAGAGTCGATGCAGGTTGTGCAAACACTGAGTGATAACGGTATCGACCTGATTGAGATCTCCGGCGGCACCTATGAAAGCCCATCGATGATGGGTTCAAAGAACAAAGCCGAGCCATTGAAGACCAGCACGGTAAAACGTGAAGCGTATTTTATGGATTACATGGTTAAGGCGAGAAAGCTTGTGAGCACGCCGCTGGTGGTCACGGGTGGTTTTCGAACCGCGCAAGCAATGAATGACGCATTAAACACCTCGGCGACCGATTTTATTGGCATTGCGCGCACAATGGCGGTTGATCCTGATTTCCCTAACAAGTTAATTGAAAACCCTAGTTACGGCATGCCGCTAACGGTGCCAACCACAGGAAAACCTGCATTAGACAAGGTGGCGATGGTCGGGCTGGTTTGGTATGAACATCAGATGTGGCGCATTGCCTCTGGCAAGAAAGCCGACCCAAAACTAAGCGCACTCGGTGTGGTGTTAAAAACAATTTTCAGCGCCGGCTGGCACGCTTTCAAAAAGCGCAGAGCGTAAGCAGTCATGGATTGTTAAAGCAGAACTTTGAGGAATTGAAGTTCTGCTTTTTTGTTTGTCTCCTTTTAAGTTCTCGATAAATACATCGCAGAGCACCCTCAGCCAGCTTAGCTGTGGTACTAATCTAATACCAACATGAGCATTGGTTATAGTGTTCATAAGTGGCAAATAAGAGTAGACAAACTAGGATGAATTGAATTAAACCCTACAAATAATTCAACAACATGGTAGTGCTATGAAGAAAATAACCCTTTTGTCAGTTGCGATTTTATCTAGCATCTCTTTCTCATCTTTTGCAAAGGATTGTGATCCCAACTTGCTGCCTTCTTGGAAGGACAGCGAGAGCAAATCCGCTATCGTCGACTTTGTTGGGCAAGCCACTAAAGCTGAGTCTGATACGTTCGTGGCAATTGAAGATCGCATTGCCGTGTTCGATAACGACGGTACGCTTTGGTCGGAAAAGCCTTATTACTTCCAATTAGCCTTTGCACTAGATCGTGTAAAAGAGATGGCGCCTGATCACCCTGAATGGAAAACCGAAGCACCGTTTAAGTTTGTACTCGAAGATGATATTGAGAGCGTTCTGGGCAGCGGTGAAGAAGGGCTATTGAAAATCATCATGGCGACACATTCTGGTATGACTGTTGAGCAATACCAGCAAGACGTTGAGCAATGGCTGACGGTAACAAAAGATAAACGCTTCAACAAAGCCTACACAGACCTTACTTATCAGCCAATGAAAGAGATGCTGACTTACCTGCAAGAGCATGACTTTAAGACTTTATTGTGTCGGGCGGAGGCGTTGATTTCATGAGGGCGTGGGCTCCTGATGCTTACAATATCCCGTTAGAACAGATCATCGGTAGCGCACTTAAATACAACTACAGCTACAACGACGGTAATCCGACCGTTACCAAAGGTTCGTCCATTTTGACCATTGATGACAAAGCCGGAAAGGTCAGCAATATTCAGCATATTATCGGTAAGAAGCCGATTCTAGCAGTAGGTAACTCAGACGGCGATCAAGCGATGATGCAGTGGGCAACCAGTCAACCAAACTCAATGGCGATGATTGTTCATCACACCGATGCCGAGCGCGAGTGGAAGTATGATCGTGAGTCCCATGTGGGTAAGCTTGATAAAGCACTCGACGAAGCGAACTCCAGAGATGATTGGACGTTAATCGACATGAAATCCGATTGGTGTGAGGTGTATTAACCCACACAAACATTCGGACAAAACAGCAAAGGCTCGGATGGTTCATTCGAGCCTTTTGCTAAATAGCGAAGACTTCGTCTCATTTTCAGCAAGATCGTACTATAAATTTTTAACGCATGACGCTTTAATCGGGATAGTCAGAAATTAAAGGAATAAAAAATGAAAACGATCGGTTTGCTCGGCGGTATGAGTTGGGAGTCGACAGTGAGCTACTACAAATCCATCAACGAGGGCGTTAAAGCCACACTCGGCGGGCTCAATTCTGCAAAGGTTTGTATGTACAGCGTGAACTTCGATGAGATAGAAAAGCTTCAACATCAAGGTCGCTGGGCTGAGACGGCGGATATCTTATCGGACGCGGCTTTATCGGTAGAGAAAGCCGGAGCGGACTTCATCCTGATCTGTACCAATACCATGCATAAGGTCGTTCCTGAGATCGAAGAGAAGATCACGATTCCTATCTTGCACATCGCTGATACCACAGCGCAGAAACTGCTGGAACAAGGAGTGAAGAAAGTCGGGTTACTCGGCACCGCTTTCACGATGGAACAAGATTTTTACAAAGGGCGTTTAATCGATAAATTCGGTATCGATGTTGTGATTCCTGCCAAGGATGACAGAGAGAAAGTCCACAACATCATTTACCAAGAGCTGTGCCGAGGCGAAGTAAAAGAAGAGTCTCGCGCTATCTATAATCAGATCATTGAGAGGCTAAGCCAGCAAGGATCAGAGGCCGTCATTCTAGGCTGTACTGAGATCGCCTTACTGATTCAGCAACAACATACCGATGTGCCCCTGTTTGATACTACAGCCATTCATGCAGAAGCCGCGGTGCGTTTGGCGACGAGTGACTAACTTCTAGTTCTTATTCTTAGTTCCATAGCTGTCCTATTTTCGCTCTTGTACGATTTTCATTCGTTGAAGTGAAAGTTTTTTGTACAAAAGCAGGTCGTTAGTTAAAGAAGCGATGCTTTGTTCATTAACCAAGGCCTTATCGGTAGGTAAGGTTTTAGTTAATGATTGAGGTATCCGCGCTTTTAAGCACTATGCTTTAGTCATGACCGAAAGAGGATTTATTATGAAATGGCTTATCTTATCTGTAACGCTATTGTTCGTGGCAGGATGCCAATCGACAGGCTCTGACACGTCTTCACATGATCAAATGAATCGAGTTCATTCTGGTGGTTGTAGCAGCTAATCCTTTTTTGAAAATACTTTTTAGCTGCTGTTATTATCATTTCTGTCACTGTTCTTATAAAGAACTCACTTCTACAAAGCTTTGCGATTACGTGAGGCTTTCTTCTATGTAAAACAACGCATCCCTGCCGATTTATGTTGTAAATTTGTGAATCTGAATTGTCTATATTCTATGCTGTGTACTGGATCTCATTTGTTATTTGACTCCCTTGCTAAGGTTAATAATGAATGCGTAATACCAATCACTTTACTCAACTTAAGAGGTTTCTATGCTAGGTGAAAATCATTCTCTTGTTCACGAATTTCCTGAAATGAAAGATAAAATTGCTGAGCTTGTTAAAACTGACGATGGCTTTGCAGCAGACATGAAGACGTACGACAACCTTGATAAAGAGATTCGTAAGCTTGAGCTGAAAGATTCACCCATTGATGACGGCTCGATGCACCAACTGAAACATGATCGTTCTGTACTGAAAGATGCACTGCATGCACGTTTAACTGGCTAGTGAGTTGGTAATTTTGCTGACTAGCTAAATGGCGAATTGCAGACTTAGACAAAAAAACTCCTTCGGGAGTTTTTTTTCGTTTTGGCTCAATCACTTCTTCACAATTCAACTGAGTTAATACGTTGTATTATTATGTGAATGACGCATAATGAGGGTTACTGGCACGCGATTTTTAAGATTTTATTGGTAATCTCATGAATATTGAACACCTCAAATTGTTTGTTCGTTTAGCTTCCACACATAACATCAGCATGGCTGGGCAAGAGCTTGGTTTGTCTCCTGCTGTTGCAAGCTCGCACATCAGTAAACTGGAAGACAATTTAGGCGTTCGCTTGGTCCACCGAACCACTCGTAAGGTCTCTTTAACCGAAGAGGGGGAAGCATTCTTACCTCATGCTGAAGAAGTGTTATCGAGCGTGGATGCTGCCAAATCGGCGGTCGGTGTGGGTTGTGATTCTCCAACCGGAACGTTGCGAGTTACCGCATCTGCGTCTTTTGGACGTTTGCATCTTGTTCCTGCCTTACCTGGATTCTTAGAGCGCTACTCTGGGTTAAAAGTCGATCTCAGGCTATCAGATTCGATGGTGGATGTTGTTGAGGGTGGCTTTGATATCGCGATTCGTATCTCGGAGCTGAAAGACTCGACACTGATTGCCCGAAAACTTGCGACAGACAAGCGTATTGTGTGTGCATCGCCTGATTACTTAATCAAATATGGTAAGCCAGCCAAACCTCGAGATCTTAACGATCATCAGTGTATTAGCTTAATTGGTTTAGAAAACTGGACCTTCAATACTGAAAGCGGGCCTAAGACGATTAAGGCATCTGGGTCGTTCAGGGCAGATAACGGGGAAGCACTGCGTGACGCAGCCTCAGGTGGTATGGGGATCACGGTGACATCGAATTGGTGTGCCTATGAACAACTGAAAAGCGGTCAGCTGGTTCAAATATTAGAAGATTACCCATTAACATCAGAGCCTGCAATTTGGGCTGTGTACCCAAGCACAAGGTTACTTGCACCAAAGGTGAGAGCCTTCATTGACTACTTCTCTGAATATTATGGTAATCCACCGTATTGGGAACAAAAGTAGAATCAGATAGATTTAACGAAAAAGCCCTACGTGACTAAGTTATGCGTTAGTCACGTAGGGCTTTTTCTTGGAATCAGAAAATCACTTGAGCATAGCTGTCATTAAGAAAGCGTTGCTTTGATGATCTCTTCAATTTTAGCGACAACTTGTTGTGACTTATCGCCGTAAATCGCATCTGGGTGCGGGTTAGCAAACGTGTTGTTGTCGTTATCAAAGTATTGACCGCCTGCTTGTGCGAACTCATCAGACAATGATGCGCGAACCAGAATATCAGAACCGATGCTTAGGTCGCCGCCTGCAATGCCATAAGCGTCTTTCACCATCTTGCTGCCTAGTAACGAAGCTGGGTTGACAGCAACCACCATTGGCCCCGTAGAGCCTAACTCTTTTGCCATCTCACGAGTCCACATAGTGATCGCAAGCTTGCTTTGTGCGTAAGCGTCACCATCAGACATTGGTTTCTTACCTTCTAGCGCTTCGATGTTCACTGCTGCTTGCGCGGCTGAAGACAGGTTCACCACTCGGCTCGACGAATCGAATACTGGCAACAGGCGTTTGGTCAGATGATACGGCGATACTGTGTTTACAGCAAAACGAACATCTAAACCGTCTTTGGTGATTGAGTTGGGAGCATTGAACACACCCGCGTTGTTAATCAGCACATCAACCTTTTCGTGCTCGGCAATCACTTCGTCAGCCAGCGCATCAACATCTGCCAGAATAGACAAGTCTGCCACGTAGCTTTGGATCTTCGCTTGCGTAGAGAGAGCGATAAGTTGCTGCTCAACGTCTTTAAGTTTGCTTGGGTTACGTCCATGCAATAAAACGTGGTGACCTTGCTGAACGAGTGCTTTTGCTGTTTCGAAGCCGATACCATCGGTAGAGCCTGTGATCAGAATGACTTTTTGCATGGAATAGATTCCTTATTAAAGCGCTGACATCGTGAGCGTTTTGAATGAATTGTTTTGTTGAGATAAAGAATAGCAACCTTTCGTAAAATTGATAAAACACTATTTAGCTTTTGTTGAAAATAGAAGAGGGTAAAAGGGCGATTTGGTCGAGTGACAACTACTGAAGTGCAAGGAGTTGAACGCAAATAGTGGAGGCAAATAATAAAAAAAGCTTAGCGCGGGGGACGCTAAGCTTGTTTATTAATCAGGTTGTTGAACTGTGCTTGTTGGCTGGTGGATTAGCTTACTTGAGAAAAGCTTACCACTTTACGTTGTAGCTTCTCTTTTAAGTAATCAGACAATGCTTGTTGCTCAGATTCGCTCATGTACAAGCCAAGCTTGGTTCTGCGCCATAAGATGTCTTCGTCTGTCATTGCCATCTCTTGGTTGATCAAGTAATCAATCTCAGCTTGGTAAACACCGTGTGCTTCGCTTGAGAACTGGATACCAAGGTCGGCTTCACACGTAGCGCCTTCAAGTAGGTCCCATGTGTAGGTACCAAATTGGGTCACGTAACGAAGTAGCAGAGCTTCAGATGCCCAAGGGTATTTAGTGTGCATCATTGCTGCAAGCTGTTCGCGGCTGCAGCTGAAGTTACCACCCGGTAGTGTGTCGTTAGCTGTCCAAGGTGCGCCCATGTGTTTCAGGTAAGGTTCTAGCTTGTTCAGTGCCGCTTCACCGAGTTTACGATAAGTCGTTAACTTGCCACCAAAGATAGATAGCAGTGGTGCTTGATCCATTTCTGCATCCAGCTCCAGTGTGTAGTCACGAGTGATCGCTTGTGGTGAGTCAGATTCATCGTCACAAAGCGGTCTTACGCCACTGTATGTCCAGACCACATCGTCACGCTCTAGTTGCTTAACAAAATGCTGGTTAACGATATCAATTAAGTAATCAACTTCCACATCATCGATAGCCACTTCGCGAGGATCGCCTTTGTATTCAAGGTCGGTAGTGCCGATGATCGAGAACTTATCTAGGTAAGGGATCATGAACACAATACGATTGTCTTTGTTTTGCAGAATGTACGCTTGTGGTTCGTCGTGAATGCGTGGCACAACAATGTGCGAGCCTTTGATCAGACGAATATTACGAGGCGAAGCCTGCTCTAACCCATCATCAAAGAACTGCTTAACCCAAGGGCCTGCAGCGTTAACAAGCGCTCTTGCTTTGCGTTCAAAGCGTTGGTTTGTCATCACATCAAGGATCGTCACATGCCAAATACCACCTTCGCGGTGCGCTTTTTCAACACGGCAGTAGTTACGTACTTCTGCGTTGTTTTCTTTCGCCGCCAACACGTTGAGCAATACCATACGAGCATCATCAACCCAGCAATCTGAGTATTCGAAGCCTGTCTTCATTTCTGGTTTCAGTAGCCCTGATTTTGCTAGGTTGACTGTCTTACTTCCAGGAAGAGTGGTGCGCTTACCCAAGTTATCGTAAAGGAATAGGCCACAGCGAATCATCCAAGCTGGGCGTAAAAATGGTCGATGAGGTAAACGGAAACGCATTGGCTGAGCAACGTGAGGCGCTTTTCTTAACAATACTTCACGTTCAGCGAGTGCTTCCGAAACCAAACGAAATTCGTAATGTTCAAGGTAGCGTAGGCCACCGTGGATAAGCTTTGAGCTAGCAGAAGACGTCGCAGACGCGAAATCATTTGCTTCGTATAAGCCAACGTTTAGACCACGACCTGCTGCATCTGCCGCGATGCCTGCACCATTGATGCCGCCGCCAATCACGATCAAGTCTAAAGTGGAAGATGTACTGTTGTTTGAATTATTTTGTTGAGCACTCATGGTTTTGACCTCTTTCTGAGCGAACGAGCATTTTAGAACATAATTGAATCCTATATGAACTTTCGTTTGCGGTCATTTATTATTTTCGTTTATGCGCGTTTTATGTGATTTGGGCATAAAAAAACCTCTGCTTATGAAAGCAGAGGTTCAAATAAGACTAATTCGAGCATAGAAGCGACAGTGACAGCGAGCAAGTTTTACTTTATTAACTTTTCTATAAAGAATGGTGATTCATTTAAGAAAGTGGCGTCACTGAGCTCTTATGTTTAGTTATTCGCTCATAGGACGAGCGGTATCGATCACTTCTAATGGTATTGCCGAATCTTTAAGGATGTTGAGAATCTCTTCCGGTGGCTGCTTATTAGTAAACACCATGTGGGCCTGAGAGATATTGCCGAGCTTAACCATCGCGTTACGACCAAACTTACTGTGGTCGACTGCCAGGAAGATGCTGCGGCTGTTTTCGATGATAGCTTGCTTCACTCGAACTTCATGGTAGTCAAAATCAAGCAGTGAGCCGTCAAAGTCGATGCCGCTGATCCCTAGAATGCCGAAATCGAGGCGGAACTGCTTCACGAAATCGAGTGTTGCTTCACCCACGATACCGCCATCACGGTTTCTCACTTCGCCACCTGCCAAGATAACCTTTATCTCTGGGTTTGGTAGCAGGATACTGGCAACGTTGATGTTGTTAGTCACGACTCTGAGTTGTTTGTGGTTTTTGTTCAGCGCGCGTGCCACGGATTCTGGTGTGGTGCCGATATCAACGAACAAGGTTGCACCATCTGGAATGTGTTTAACCAGCTCGTCGGCAATCACATCTTTTTCATTGAAGTTAAGCGCTTTACGCGTGTTGTAAGAGGTGTTTTCTGAGCTAAGAGGAATGGTTGCACCACCGTGATAACGACGGATTTTGTTGCTATCAGCCAGCTCATTGAGGTCTCGTCTGATGGTTTGTGGGCTAACATCGAACTTCTCTACGAGCTCTTCGGTGCTCACATATCCTTGTGTTTTTACCAGGTCTACAATCTGCTGGTGTCTTGGTATCTGCTTCACTTAACTTACCACTCCCTGCACGCTATGGGCTCTAGCGCGTCACAATCGAAAATATTAACTCGCGCTATTGTGCTCGAATTGATGAGGAGAGAGAAGTAATGATAGTAAGGAATTATGTCCAAACCGCAAAAACGTTGATCAAAACATGAAAAATTGGCTCAAAACGCAAAAAAGAGCACAAAATAGTGCTCTTTTTAGTTTCGTTTACTGAGGAACGAACAATTCAATCGATAAGAGAGTGATTATTCGAACGTTCGATTTTACTCTTCGTCGTCATCGTGCAGTTCAGACCAAACTTGTGCACACTTGATAGCACGCTTCCAACCTTTGTAACGGCGGTTACGCTTTTCTTCATCGTGGTGTGGCAAGAACGTACGGTCTAGTACTGCTTTGTCTTGAAGCTCATCGATGCTGTCCCAGAAACCAACTGCTAGACCAGCAAGGTATGCTGCACCCAGAGCCGTTACTTCAGTTACTTCAGGACGGTGAACCTCAGTATCAAGCACGTCTGATTGGAATTGCATTAGGAAGTTGTTCGCTACTGCGCCTCCATCAACACGTAGGTTTGCTAGCTTGATGCCAGAGTCCGCTTGCATCGCGTCTAGTACGTCACGCGTTTGGTAAGCAATACCTTCCAAGGTTGCACGGATGATGTGGTTAGAGTTAACACCACGAGTCAGGCCAACAATCGTACCGCGAGCGTAAGCA
Organism: Vibrio sp. 10N.261.51.F11; assembly: GCF_041471665.1. Lineage (NCBI taxonomy): Bacteria > Pseudomonadati > Pseudomonadota > Gammaproteobacteria > Vibrionales > Vibrionaceae > Vibrio > Vibrio sp. 10N.261.51.F11. Next base: position 41,326 of record NZ_JBFROW010000030.1, read on the forward strand.
TCCCAGTATGGTGCGCCTAAACCAGTAAACGCAGGGACTACGTAAACGCCGTTTGAAGAATCTACTTTGGTTGCGAAGTACTCAGAGTCTTCTGCGCCAGCCAGTAGTTTCATTTCATCACGTAGCCATTGGATTGATGCGCCGCCCATGAATACTGCACCTTCCAGTGCGTATGCAGGTTCGCCTTTAGGGCCACATGCCAGTGTGGTTAGAAGGCCGTTTTTCGATGTGACTTTCTCTTGGCCTGTGTTCATTAGAAGGAAACAACCAGTACCATAAGTGTTCTTAGCTTGGCCTGCTTCTACACACATTTGACCGTAAAGTGCAGCTTGTTGGTCACCCGCAATACCCGCGATTGGAATACGAGTACCGCCTTTACCACCAAGGTTCGTTTGACCGTAAACCTCAGAAGAGCGCTTCACTTCAGGCATCATGATTGCTGGAATGCCCATTTCATCAAGTAGCTTCTGATCCCAGCATAGGTCGTTGATGTTGAACAACATAGTACGTGACGCGTTAGTGTAATCCGTAACGTGAACACGTCCTTGAGTCATTTTCCAAACCAACCAAGTATCAACCGTACCGAACAGTAGTTTGCCAGCTTCAGCGTCTTCGCGAGCGCCTTCAACGTTGTCTAGAATCCATTTTACTTTGGTACCTGAGAAATACGGGTCAAGGACTAAGCCAGTATTGTCACGTACGTAGTCTTCTAGGCCACGCGCTTTAAGGTCTTCACAGATGTCGGCAGTTCGGCGACACTGCCATACGATTGCGTTGTAAACCGGTTTGCCAGTTTCTTTGTTCCATACAATAGTAGTTTCACGTTGGTTGGTGATACCAATGCCGGCTAGCTCATCGCTGCGAATGCCTGCTTTAGCCAAAGCTTCAACCAATGTAGAGCTTTGAGTCGCCCAAATTTCCATTGGATCATGCTCAACCCAGCCAGCTTTAGGATAAATCTGGGTAAACTCTCGCTGAGAAGAACTGACGATATTTGCATCATGGTCGAGAATTACGGCGCGTGAACTTGTTGTTCCTTGGTCTAGGGCAACAATGTATTTTTGCTCGGTCATGGTAAGAGTCCTTTTTCTTTTGTTATTTATATTTTAGTAAATGTAGGGTCGCTTAGGAATTAAGCTTGAGCTTGTTCAGCTTCTTCTTCTGTTTCACATTGGTTTGGAATTGTGCAGCCTTGGCCTTCTACTGGTAGGTAAGCACCGATAACACGTGGGTACAACCAACCACCAAAACACGCACCAGCAATTGGAGCAAGAATTGGAACGATGAAGTAAGGAATATCACGAGCACCGCTTAGTGCGAAATCCCAACCTGCAAAGTAAGCAAAAAGTTTTGGTCCGAAGTCACGAGCAGGGTTCATTGCAAAGCCAGTCAGTGGACCTAAAGAACCACCGATAACCGCGATAAGAATACCGATCAGTAGAGGGTTCATTGCACCGCGAGATGCGCCGTTGTTCTCATCACCTAACGCTAAAATGGCAAACATCAACACTGCAGTAATCACGAATTCCACAGCAAAAGCGCCGAAGAAAGAAAGTGAAGCATGTGGGTAAGTCGAGAAGATACCAGCAGTTGATAGTGCGTCTTGGCTGCTACGAACGAAGTTATGTGCGATTTCGTAGTCAGTAAATAGGTTGCTATACAGGCTGTAAACCAATGCTGCAGAGCAGAAAGCGCCAAGCAGTTGCGAAATGATGTAAGGCACCACTTTCGCTTTATCGAAGCCATGGAACATGGCCAGTGCAATCGTTACGGCTGGGTTGATGTGTGCGCCTGAAACGCCGGCAGTACAGTAAATTGCAATCGCAACACCGAAGCCCCAGATGATGCTGATTTCCCATTGTCCGAATGTCGCACCAGTTAATACCAGAGCGGCCACACAGCCAACGCCAAAGAATATGAGTAATCCTGTGCCGATAAATTCAGCCAAGCATTGCCCAAATAAAGAAGGGTGTTTGTTTGTTGTCATGTTCGAGTCCTTTTTAGTTTTGCTTATCTAGCACGTGTATTGTGCATATATTTGCGAACTCGAAAATAAACGAACATCAAAAGTGAGCGTTTGAGCATAAAATTGTTAATTAAAGTCACTTGAAATGTTAATCCGAACACTTTTGCTCGAAAAAGATGCTCGCATGAACGTCATTGCTCGAATTGATAAGTTGCGAAGCCGCTCAAACTACCTATATGTAAATGAATGCGCAACTGGTACGAGGAGTTTATGTTTGGATTTGTGATGCTACTTCGTGAGTGGCGGATTATTAGACTTAATTAGGGAGGGCTGTGTGATGTTTTTGCTATGTAACAAGGGAGTTAACAAATGAGCTTATATGCATAAATGAATAAACTGCCAACTATGTTGTAGTTTGGCAGTTTTCATTTGGGTGTATGTTCTTGTTATACGAGACGAACTTACCGCTCTAAACCAGAGCTGCCACTTTTCCTTTCGCAACCAATTGATATCGAACCGAGTCATACGCCCAGTTGAACGCAATCGCGTAAAGTACGAAGAAAATAACTAGGCCGATGTCCATGATCAGTACGGTTAGGAAGTCGAGTTGTAGAACCCACATCAAGACAGGTAGAGTCACTGTCATTAAGCCAAGCTCAAAACCTAATCCGTGCAGGATACGTGTTTTCGTGGTTCTTTTGCTTCGGTCTGCTCCGTAAATTTTGTCGTAGCCATAGTTGTAAACGTAGTTCCAAGCCATCGCTATCAATGATATTGCAAGTGCTAACCCCGCCATTTCCCCAGCTCCATTGCCAGTAATGTAGGTTGCTAGCCCCGCCATCATGATCAGTGCGAACACTTCAAATAGCACCATGTGCAACATGCGTTCTTTATGTGACATTTTTCTAACTCTCTTTACGATTAAATAGCCGCCGATGGGCAAATGACTTGGCTAGATAATATCTACTTAAGTGATAATATAAAGATAGTTAGCATCACATCTTGTGATAGTAAGATTTGGGAGAAACCGAATGTACAACATTGAACAACTGAAAATGTTTGTGTATGCCGTTGAATTAGGGTCATTTTCTGCCAGTGCTCGTCATTTGGGGAAGGTGCAGTCGGCGGTGAGCCAAGGCATCAGTAATCTTGAAATAGATTTTAATGTTGAGCTTTTTGATCGTTCGACTCGAAAGCCTTCACTAACCAAAGCGGGCGAGCAGTTATTTAAACAGGTGAAAGCGATCGTGCTTCAGGTTGAAGATCTGAATGTGACGGTTAGTGCGATGGGCAGTGGTGAAGAGGGGCTCATCAAAATTGCATTAGATGATTCATTGCTGGTTCCGAACCTATCTAAGATCCTTAGTCAGTTCAGTCAACAATTCCCTGCGACCGAAGTTGAACTGGTTGCGTGTACCACGACAGAGGTCAATCCGTTGATTATCGAAGAGAGGGCCGACATTGGATTGATGTTTACCAACTTGGCTTTTGATGTCGGCTCTGAGCCTTGCTTTATCGGTCACTTACCGTTTATTGCTGTGTGTCATCCAAGTCATGCGCTCGCAAAAACAGGTGTGGCGAAACTCACTGACTTACTCCCGCATCGTCAGTTAATGTTGAGGGGAGACAAAGGCAAGGTGATGGATCAGTTTCCGCTGATTGCCGGAAAGGTATGGTGGTCAAACAGCTTTATCGTCATTAAAGAGATGATTCTTGGTAGCGATATCGGTTGGGCATACTTACCGAAACACCTTGTTGAAGAAGAGCTTATTAAACAGCGCTTGGTAGAGGTGAATGTGTCATTTGACCATAAAACTTGGTCGCCTCCGGTTGATCTTGTTCTGTCTAAAACACGCTCAAAAGGTCCTGCATTACTTTGGCTTGAACAAGCATTGAAAGGCCTATTAGACGAAACTGAATAAAGAAAAGGCTCACCGTTTAACGTGTGAGCCTTTCTGTTCAAAGTGATGCTGCTTTTTGTTAGTTCTAGTTCTAGTTCTAGGTGTAGACGTAGATGCTATACGCTAGGTTTAACCGTCTGACCGTTGTAGTACTTGTCTTTCATCTTAAGCGCCACGTTCACAAGGTAAATCAGCACAGGGACTTCAATCAGTGGACCGATAACGCCTGCAAACGCTTGGTCTGAGTTGATACCGAATACTGAGATAGCCACGGCAATCGCTAGCTCGAAGTTGTTACCTGTTGCTGTAAATGCAATTGATGCGTTCTTGTCGTACTCGATGCCCATCTTTTTACCGATGAAGAAACTGATGAAGAACATCGCAGTGAAGTAGATAGTCAGTGGAACCGCAATTAATAGAACGTCCATTGGCAGTTCAACAATCATTTCACCTTTCAGGCTGAACATCAGAACGATGGTTGCCAGTAGTGCAATCAGTGTGATTGGAGAGATGCGTGGAATAAATACGTCGTTGTACCACTGCTCGCCTTTCATCGACACAAGGATCTTACGGCTTAGGAAGCCCGCTAGGAATGGTATACCTAGGTAGATAAGTACACTGTGTGCAATGTCGATCATCGAGATATCAACCAACATGCCTTCGTAACCAAATACTGGTGGAAGAACGCTGATGAACAACCACGCCATAAAGCTGTAGCTCACCACTTGGAATGCACTGTTTAGAGCAACCAATGCCGCGCCGTACTCTTTGTTACCGCCGCCGATGTCGTTCCAAACCAGAACCATCGCCACACAACGAGCAAGACCAATCAGAATCACCCCAACCATGTAACCTGGGTGGTCTCCCAAGAAAGTTAGTGCCAATACAAACATCAGAATTGGACCAACGATCCAGTTCATGATCAAAGAGAGCTTAATGGCTTTCTTATCTTTTACCACAGTGCCTAGCAGGTTGTAGTTAACCTTAGCCAGAGGTGGGTACATCATTAAGATAAGGCCAACCGCAAGCGGAATGTTAGTGGTGCCAACAGACATTGAATCGTTCCACTGTTCGATCTGTGGGAATAGGGTGCCGAGTAGTACACCAAGGCCCATGGCAATAAAAATCCACAGTGTTAAGTAGCGATCTAGAAAACCTAACTTTGGTTTCATGATAATCTCTCTTAGTTGATATCGTAAATCGTCGAAAGACGATTGGTTGTGGCAAAAAAACACGCTTAAAAGTAAAGGCTATCAAAGCCGATCATTCAAGCGTGAACTTCTATTTTAAAATGCTGTTAAATATCGATTCGAAGCGTTGAATATTGTCGCGGTCGATGCGGTAACACATCTTCGGCGGAATCGACTCAGCCGTAATAAAACCTGAGGCTTTCAATATTCTTAAGTGCTCTGATACCGTTGATTGAGCTAAACCCAATTCACTCACCAGATCACTGTTCAAGCAGCCGCCCGATTTTTCTAACGTGGAAAGGATACTCAATATACGTATTCTTGCTGGGTGAGCGAGTGCTTTCGCCAGTGCGGCCATTTGCTTTTCTGCTTTAGCATCACCGTGTTCGATGGGCAGAGAACAGCCACCAGATGTCGAGCAAGTTGAGTTCATATTGACGTCTCACTATCATTAATCGTTAAAAGACGATTAATGATAAGCCTATTTTAAATAGGGGTCAATGCTCACTGTCTATTTGAACGAACTTTAAGGTGGCGATTCAGGGACTATGGTTGAACTCTGCTTTGACTCAGCTACGCAAAATGGCGTGAACATCGATTAAACGCCATTTTGCTCGGTTATCCGCTAGTTAAGAACGGTATAGCCTCGGTTGATCATACAGTTACGATTCACTTGAAACTTCTGCTGCTCAGATAGCTCGGCGGATTGTCTTTTTTGAGCACCGTGCTTTAAAGCGCCGCTGATAATACCGATGCCAGCACCAATTTTTGCACCATCATGACCACTCCCGCCAGAGACGGCTCCACCAACCGCACCCAGCGCTGCACCCTTAGCGGTTGAACCGACAATATCGCTGCCAAGAGAATCGACCTCTTCAGGCTTCACTTGTTGAGCGTATTGCTCACATTCATACAGATCGGCGTGATACTGTGTTTCATCAACACCTTTAGTATCGACAATAATTTGATTAGCAAATACTGAACTTGATGCTACAAGCAATATCGCTGCGATTGGAGAGAATGGAAATTTCACAATATAGACCTCTAGAGTATTCATTGCATTGTTAAAGTGACGTGTAGTTCTCGATGAAATCAAGGCGACGATCGGTGTACTCACCAGAATCCAACATCTTAGATAACCCGCGAAGCGTGTTGTAAGGCTGAGAAACGGCCACCATGTTAATGAGCCAATACGGAATATCGCCACCTGGATCACTCAATACTCGATAAGAGATATGGGTGGTGTTTTCGTCGATTGGTGTCAGGATCCAACTCGCCTCTAATTCAGCCACTCTGATGATTTTTTTATTATTGTTTGGCAGGTAATCAGGCCTACCATGCTGACCAATGGTGACAACCATCGTCTCTGGATCTTGAGTGATGACGTTCTCTACGATAGCTTCACGATCGGCAACTGGCCAAGGTGCCTTGGTATAGGTTTTGGTGATCGTGTGCGCCGCACTAAAATGCTCTATTTCTTCCATGTCATCGATGTTTTCTACCCATTGCGTGCCAACAGAGGTATCGATAAAGAGTGCGATAATAGAAGTGAGGGACGCGTTGATGTCGCCTTCTGCTCGAAATTCTTTAAAGTGACTGCCTTCAATTTTACGGTTATAAACCTCGATGCCTTTTTTATCGCGTGCCAGTGACCAGCCATCGGTGTCTGATGCAAACACCGAAACTGAACAAGCAAGAAGAAGCAAAGTAATAATCTTATTCATCATGTTAATGAGCGCCCTTTCCAGCTGATTTTATTGGTTTTAGATAAGCGGTAACTGTTCAGCACGAGTAGGCTTTGAACACAAATACCGAAGGGTACGGTTAACGCAAATTTTGCGGGAACAAACAGTTCCTTAACCAAAATGAAGTAGGTGACGATCGACACCAAGAGCATCACAGAGCTGACAATGAGCGAATAAGCATGAATGGCAGACATGTCACTGATGAAGGCGTTCGCCGATACCAGCATCAAAAGCGGTCCCGCCCATGCGATGATGTTGGCTTTGATGAAGACTTTTAAAGCTTGTGCTTGCGATTGACAATTCACAATAAGATTCATGTTTTTGGAAAAGCCAGCCCAGATTGAGTTGAAGTCTGAATACATGTGCGTACTCATTAGTTTGTCTGCAAATGCCCAGAAAATCTTAAATCCATTGACCTTCATGACTTTTGCAAAGGCGATGTCTTCCGATATCGCGTTTGCTACTGCGGCGTGTCCACCGACTGCGTCGTAGGATTTTCGGGTAAACAACATCGCCTGACCGTTAGCAATCGCTTCTTCCTTAGTCATGTCGTTCGAGTTTTTAAAGTTCATATAAGATGCGATCGATAGAAAGATGCCCGGCAAGGTCGCTTTTTCTGCCACAGACGCAAAAGTTTGTTTTGGATTAAACGATAAGAGATCAGTTTTTTGTTGGATAGCAAAGTCGATAACGCTCTGTAGCATCGCGGGTGCTGAATCGGTATCTGCATCAATGAAATACACATATTCACCGCTCGCGTTGAGTGCGCCAGCCATACATGCATTGCTCTTACCAAGCCATCCGGTCGGTAACGTTCTACCTGAAATACAGCGCGCGTTAACGTCGAACTTACTGATCAATGCTTCTACTTTTGCACGGGTTGAGTCAGTAGAAAAGTCATCAACAACAATGACTTCAAACTTGTCTTTTGGGTAGCTCTGCTTCAATAGAGAGCCAAGGCTGATTTCAATATTGTCTTCTTCATTTCGCGCAGGAATAATGACGGAAACAGTCGGCCACTCAGTTCTTTTGAACGATATTTTAGGTTCAATGTGAATACGATGGCGCTCTAAGTTCGCAAGTGTGATTAGAAACTTGACGGTAACGATGCAAAGCAAGGTCGTAATAATAGCTAAAATCATAATGACTGTGGTCGGAATAAAGTGATGGAGAGACAGGAAAGAATATAGTGGAGTGTGACCTAACGCACATCTTGTATGTAGGACTTAACCCTTCAAACTGGAATGCGCTTCTGTTAGCGTTTGCCTTGGAAAGATGTGAAACAGTGACTGACAGGCGGTATAATAAGCATTGTATTCACCAGCGACTCTAGCGATATAATCGAACCCAGAACCGTTACTCAAGATAACGAATGATCATAATCCAATAATAGGTACGCCCGACATGCCCCAACAAAACATCAAATTTATCGCGACTGATATGGATGGCACCTTACTCGATGAGCATGGAAAGCTCGACCCTGAGTTTTTCAATCTTTATGAGCGCTTAGAAGCGCAAGATATTATTTTTGCTGCCGCGTCTGGCCGCCAGTATTACAGCTTGCTAGAAACATTTTCCCCGCTTAAAGATCGCATGATGTTTATTGCTGAAAACGGCACATTAGTGATGCACAAAGGCCAAGAACTTTACAGCTGCTTGCTTGATACCGATGCCATTAAAGAGATCATTAAAGAAGCTCGAGCTATTGAAGGCGCGCATGTGGTGCTATGCGGTAAGAAATCGGCATACATCGAAACCAAAGATGAGCGTGCTCTGGCGGAGATCTCTAAGTACTACCATCGCCGTGAGCAAGTAGAAGACTTACTGGCGGTAGAAGACGATTTCATCAAGGTGGCTATCTGTCACTTCGACGGTTCACAAGAGAAAGTGAACCCAACTATTGATGCCAAATTCGGTGAGAACTACCAAGTGGTTGTAAGCGCAAAAATTTGGTTAGATGTGATGAACGCTGAAGCGTCAAAAGGTGCGGCGATTAAACATCTACAGAACACATTAGGTTTCACTTACGAGCAGACCATGAGCTTTGGTGATTACCTAAATGACTTGGAAATGCTTAAAGAGAGCTACCACTCTTACGCGATGGAAAACGCGCATCCAAAGTTAAAAGAGATCGCGCGTTTTGGAGCGCCAAGTAACGTTGACGCGGGTGTGTTCCAAGTACTTGAGAAGTTGCTAGCGTAACGCTCTTAAGCTAGATTCGATTTTTATCAAAGCCAACTCGTGAAAATGAGTTGGCTTTTTTGTTGGCTGCTGTTGTATTGAGTTAAATTTGAACGAGTGTTCAGCTTGTTGTAGTCTAACCAGAAAGATGGGTATTCACTTTGAATTGGATACGCCTTAGTAACGATATTTGGAATGATTATGAGCAAGAAACTTCAACTTGATATTATTTCTGACGTAATGTGCCCGTGGTGCGTAGTCGGTTACAAAAACTTAGAGCTAGCCGTTGCGGAACTTGGTTTAGAAGACCAGATTGAACTTGAATGGCAGCCGTTTGAGCTTAACCCTGACATGCCGCAAGAGGGCGAAAACCTGCGTGCCCATATCATGAGAAAATACGGTTCTAGCGCAGAAGAGAGCCAACGTTCACGAGAACAGCTTTCGGCTCGCGGCCAAGCGGTTGGTTTCGATTTCAATTTCTATGACAGTATGAGAATGGTCAATTCACGTCATCTACATGTACTTCTCGATTTTGCACTAGCGCACGGCAAACAGACTGAGTTAAAGCTACGCTTCTTTGCTGCTCACTTCACAGAGCAAAAAGACCTGTCCGATCTTGAAGTCATTGCACAAGAGCTTGAAGCGGTTGGCTTAGACTCAACGAAGGCACTGAAGCGCCTAAAGAACACCGACAACTTGAAGCAAATTGAAGCGCAAGAGTTTGAATGGCAACGCATGGGGATCTCTGCGGTTCCTACTGTGGTGTTCAACCGTAAGAGTGCAGTAACGGGCGCGCAGACGGTAGAAACCTACAAGCAGATTCTTCAAGAGCTTATTGCTGAATCATAAACGGATCATTGCTATCAATTAGAGTCTGAATTTCATGGAATCACTGTCACTCGCTCAAGCGCAAAAACTGGTATTGCTTTCGCAAAAGCTGCCGCCTAAGAAGTTGCCACCTAAAAAGCAACGCAATGGGGGCGCTTTGGCGAACACGTTGTCTGCGATTGAAAACCTTGGCTATGTGCAAATTGATACCATCTCTGTGATTCAGCGAGCTCACCACCACACGCTTTGGAATCGCAATCAAGATTACCAACTGAACCATCTTGATAAGCTGTTAGAGCGTCGAGAAGTATTTGAGTATTGGTCGCATGCCGCCGCGTATTTACCCATGCGTGACTTCCGATTCAGCCTACACCGCAAGAATGGCTTTGCGAGCGGTAAGCTCAAGCATTGGTATAAAAAGAATGACGCACTGATGGCTCATGTTCTCAAACGTATTGAGAATGAAGGGCCGTTGATGGCGAAAGATTTTGAAGGGGATAGGCCAAACCCCGGCGGTTGGGGCGGTAAACCGGCCAAGCAAGCATTAGAAACATTGTTCATGCAAGGCGACTTAATGGTGCCAAGCCGAGTTAACTTTCATAAGGTGTATGACCTAACCGAGCGAGTTTTACCGAGCGGAATTGATACCTCTGAGCCGACAGAACAAGAGTACATCGAGCATCTGATAACACGTTATTTAGAGGCTAACGGAGTTGGAATAGCGTCGGAAATGAGCTACCTACTCAAGAACACAAAGCCTTTGATTCAGAGAGCACTCCAACAGATGCTTGAAGATAAGCAGGTTCTGAAAGTAGATATTCAAGGCTCTGATTACTATGTCCTGCCAGGTGCTTTTGAACTGCTGAATCAACCTCTTTCCAGAACCAAGCTGAAGATACTGTCTCCGTTTGATAACCTGCTGATTCAACGAAAGCGAATGCAATCATTGTTCAACTTTGATTACCTCCTAGAATGCTATGTTCCAGAGGCCAAGCGTCAGTTTGGTTATTTTAGCTTACCGATTCTGTGGCAAGGTGAGCTGGTGGCACGAATGGATTGCAAGGTCGACAGGAAGAGTGGTTTGCTCAATATCCGTAACTTGGTTGTGGAAGAGCGAATTAAAAACCATGAGTCGTTGGTTCATGCTTTATGCGATGAACTAAAACACTTCATGGTGTTCAACCAATGTGATGAGATGATCGTCCATAACACCACGCCCTCTGATCTTGGCAAGCGCTTGATGAGCCAATGGCAAACAGTCTAGCGGTCTTTGTTGTTTAGAAAGCGCTTAGTTACTCAGCAAACGCAGCTAACAAGAACTCGACAAAGGTTCTGTTCTTCAACGACAGTTGCTTGGTTTTGTAGAGCAAGTGAATCGGCTTTGGTAACGGCGCCATGCCGGGTAGGATTTCCAACAGCGCTCCACGATCAATCTCTTCTGCGACTAAGATAGTCGGTTGCAACAACACGCCCACACCCTGCAGGGCGGCATACCGCAACACATCACCATTATTCGACATCAAGCGCACACGTTCTTTATTCGGTGTGGCGTGAGGAGCTTGGCTGCTGTAACTGAATCCAAGCGATGGGTGCTGCGCCAAGTCTTCCAATACTCTGATTTCAGCATGTTGGTTTAGGTAAGCGGGCGCCGCGCAGTAACACATCTCATAATCCCCTAAATACCTTGCGACCAAGCTTGAATCGGATAGGTCACCAATTCGCACAATCAAATCAATGTCGGATGAGTAAGGATCAACAAGGTCATTATTCAACATCAGCTCAACGTTAATGGTTGGGTGATGCGCGAGAAACTTAGCCACGATAGGGGCGAGCACCTTGTTTCCATAGGTAACTGGGCAGTTAATTTTTACCGTGCCTTGCGGTTGATTTTCCAAGGTCTGAATCAGGTTCTCTGCATTGCTGATGTCTTCGAGAATTCGCTTACACTCACGATAGTAAAGCTGCCCTGAGTCGGTTAACGATTGCTTACGCGTGGTGCGGTGGATCAGCTGAGAGTTCAGACTGGTTTCTAAGGAATGGACATGTTTGCTTATCATGGTCGCCGACAGGTTGAAGTGGTTTGCGGCGCTGCGAAAGCTACCTTGTTCCACCACATAGACGAAGACTTTCATGCTGGTTAACTTATCCATTGAACACTCTTGGTTGATAAACAATAAACAAAAGGTGAGTTTATCAATTATTAGGGGTTAATTATATTAATGGCAAACCGATAATTAACTAAAATAAGAGTGTGCAATGCCTCAAACGAATGAAACTATCTTTGTTACTGCCGAACTTAAGATCAAAACCAACATAGAACGAGCAGCTGCGCTCGAAGCTATCGAACAGTTTTGTTTAGACATGCAAAGCGAACCGGGCTGCCTACAAGCGATTGCAACCTATGACCAAAACCAAAGCGATCGTGTGATCTTGCTTGAGCAATACGTAAACCGCGAGGCGATCAATCAGCACTTTGTGATGCCTCATACCCAAGCGTTTATTGAGCGTGATATTACCGAGTTGGTTCAAGCATTCGAAACGCAACGTGGGCCTATCAAAGCACAAGAGCAGGAGATCTAAGACATGAAATGGGGAATCCTAGGAACCAGCTTTATCTCAGGCGTAATGGCGGATGCGATTAAAGGCGATGCTCAAAGTGAGCTGTATGCTGTTGCTGGACGCACAGAGAAAACACTCAATGAGTTTGCTGCCCAATACCAGCCAACACGAACCTTCAACAACTATGAAGCCTTGATTGAAGATGAGTCGGTCGACATTATCTACATTGCTCTACCAAACCACGTTCATCATGAGTATGTGATTAAAGCGGCTCAAAAAGGCAAAGCGATCTTGTGTGAGAAGTCTTTGTCGGTAGATATGGAAAAAACCGAGCAAGCTTTACTAGCCGTGAAAGAAGCGGGCGTATTCTTTGCTGAAGGTTTGATGTACTTAAACCACCCAATGATCGCCAAGCTTCATCAAGAATTAGCTACTGGTGAGATTGGCGAAGTGCGTTCAATTCAAGGTTCCTACGTTGCGGCGATTGATCAGTTCGTGAACCCTGCAAGTAAAGGCGCGTTGTACAACCTGGGTTGTTACCCAATGTCTTTGATTCACTCTGTCGCACAACACCAGTTTGGTGAGAGTGTGTTTGATGATGTGCAGATCTCAGCAATCGGCCGACGAGGCGAAGATGGCAATATCTGTGAGTCGTCGGCGATGATGCGTTTCAACGGCAGTTTTACCGCGCAAATCCACACTGCTGAAGATCACGGCTTAAAGCATGGTTTTACGATCCTAGGTAGCAAAGGCTGTATCACGCTAGATACTAATCCATGGCTACCGACGGCAGAAAACACGTTTACGGTAGAGATCTATGAGACGTCGACACGTGAAGTGAAAGTCGAAGCGCAAGGCGATGGTTTCCATTATCAAGTGCGCAATATCCGCCAAGCGGTTGAGCAAGGTGACACACAACTTGCTGCGCCGATGGCAACCCACCAAGACTCTCGCGTAATCATGAAGTTATTAACTGATTGGGAACAAGCGGCGAGCTAATGTTTTAGTAAATTCTATACTCGTCTCATGTTTGATCGCCTCGTAAGCTATCAAACATGAGGCGTTTCCTCTATATCTTCCAGTCGACTCTCCCCAATAAATACTTTGCATTTGAAACCGCCACAGTGTCCAATATCAGGTAGTACGAAACTGACCGAAAAACCTTATTTTTTAAGGTGTTAAATAGGACCTTTGCCGCATGCGTAAATCAGATAAGAAAATCGAGAATCAAATCAGAGACGTGTTAACTGACGTTTGTGAAGACACGCTGAAAGGCTTCGATGGTTTTTTGTGGGTGACTCACTCGGTCAACTTTTCCTCTTTTCCGCAAAGTTTGAAAATTGTCTGTGTATTCGATACCAATCAGGATAGAACGAACTTCTTAAGTGGCGAAGGTCAACAGAGTGTCTCAGGGGCTATTCAACAAGCGTTCAATCAAGTTGGAATTCAACTGAAGAATATCGATAAGCATGTTAGCTACGATACGCAAGAAAATTGCGATCGCGACCATCAAGGGAAGTGGAACAAGAGGCTTTAAGGAGCGTTGTCATCGTTCTTGTTTAGACAGCCTATCCAAATTGAGTTTCAATAGTGTGGCGCTCAAACTGAGATTCGATACAGCAAATCCAAGTCCTATTCTGAGTTCTAGGCTCTGATAACTTCTCATCTTCCAAACCGTATTATTCTCATTTTGAGAAAATCTGAGCTGATTTCTCGTTAGCCGGAGATACTTGGTTTCCAAATAAAATTAAAATCACAAAAACTTATATTTTCCTTAATGCATTGATTTTGAATCGGCATTTGCTCGTTTTACTTGCCACCGATGAAACAAGACAGACGAGCACTTGAACAATAGAGCCATGTAGTCGATACTTTTTTCGTATTTTGATTCCTAAATTGACACGTAAGTTGGCTGACTTTTCGTCTTGTGATTTAAGGCATGACAGTATCGATTAGGAAATTTGAATCATGAAAACCTACATTTCTGGGCTGCTCGCACTCATACCGTCATGTTTAATCGCTGGCTACGCTTTTGCTGTTGGTACAGCAGTTGTGCTGCCAGGGCAACATGAAGCGGGTGTTGATCTTTCGGGCTCCCCACTATCTGCGAATGCTGTCATTGATTGGGAAATTACCAACAGTGACATTGTGTTCGGAGCGTATGCCGACAAAGCCGACAATGAGCGGGCCACGACAATTGGTTATATGTACAACCAAGTCATGGCGATGAACTCGGGTTGGTTGGAGAACGATCTCCGTAACCAAGCTGAGTTAGAAGGCCTCAATTTCGAAGACTATTTCCTGCACTTTTCTGAAGATACTGTCATTGCCGAAGTTGATAAAACTCATGGCGAAAAGACCCTTTTAAACCGAAAACCTATGATCTTGGGTTATACAGCCAGTGAAGACCATGCTGGTTTTTGGTTGTATCAAGAGCCTCCGTGGGATGCCGATGTGTTTGAGAATTTCGAACAGGGTGGGGCTTTGTATGTCTATCATGCTGAACAGTTCGAACGGCTGACCTTTAAGTTCTCACAGTTTGCTGGCAGCGGTGAATTTTGGATTGAATACCCAACTGCTATTGATTCTCAGGGTAGGGTTTCACAATGGGAAAGGCTTGATGTAAAGAAAGACAAAACGCTCAATATGACCAAAAACCAATCGGTGATCTGGAACCTTCCGGATAACTGGTTAAGAGCTACAACTCATGATGGGAGCGGTGCGAGTTATGGCGGCGGCCAGTATTTTGGTTCAACCTTTTTGAGAGATGGTGGGCGCTTATACGTTGTGAGAGTTCGTTGGCAAAGTGAGAATGCCGACGACAGGCCGCGTTTAAAAGAAGTAAAACTCAAAAACAGTTTTCCAACCGTCAAGTTAACCGATGCTCCGACTTCAACCCCGGACGGCAATGCTATCAGCCAATGGCGAAAAATCCGTGGTTTTGATGTGTCTGCAGATCTAGATGGTGATAACTACTTGTCGCCAAGCGAGTATCGAAATCGAACCAATAAGAACGCAACAGCGCGTTTTCGTTGGGAATCAAGAGTGGTGCCATTTGGTCGAATGTGGAGCGCTAACTCGTCTTGGTCGCTAACAAACGTCGCAAACGCGGATTATCTATCTGCCATTCATCGCTACTACAAGCAAAGCTGGGCAAGCCAAGGTTTGAATGGTGCGTACAACGACGACACAAATAAACTCATTGGCTCGAACCAGTTCTATGTTCACTCTGGCGGGCATGTTCAAGAGTTAGGAGCTGTTGCGGGTTCGAATCAAGCGGATGATCTCTACAAGCAACAATTTTCAGCGTTTCTCAAAAATCTTTCTGCTTTAGAAAGTGATGCGTCGATTGGGTTGAATATCGGAACCGCGAACTTACTGGGTCGAAATGGACAGTCTCATCTTAGCGAGGCGGGCTCTCTGTATTTACGCGAGCACTACATTTTTCCGTCTACTGGGTTTAGTGGTTACTCGGGGATCTCAAAATTCTGGGATAATTCTGCGCTCGCCTACAATGGGCAAAGTGTTATTTTTCAGGCGACAACGCGTTATGGGCGAGTTCAGTATCTTGGAAATAGTGAAGATAATTGGAAGCAAGACCAATACTCGACCCTAGCGATCTACCACCTCAATCGACACGCTCAACATAGCTACTTTAATCAGTGGAACAATGGTTACGTCTATGGAAGTGGCAATACGACGGCTGAGATTTTCTGGCAAAGTGGTGTCCCTAAAAACATCGCCTACCAACCAAGTTCGTTATTGGCTGTTGATTTGGGAGAGCCGAGTCATCAAATCCCACAAGGCTTTACGCCGATTCCTTTGATGCTATCGACAACGACACCTCAGCCCGCTGACTACACCATCGTTGGCGATGCCTCGATGAACGAAATGGTGCATGCTGATCTGCCCAATGGCATGACTCACGTTCTACCGACGTTCACGTACTTTATGTATCAATCTGAAAATCAGGTGGTTGCTGGTGGTCCTGAGGACATGGTGTTAGCGAGAGAGTTCAGCAATGGTCGTGTGTTGTATCGCACGGATTTCCACGGTAAGAATCCGAGCTTTTATGACGCGGCAAAACTCACCATTGCGCTGGATGTCCCAATGAAACCTGTTGATGCTAACGGTAACGTTGGTGACTATGTGAGTGAAATCGAAATTGGCGGTTATGAAGGGCTGTTCTTACTTTATTAGAACCAATGCGAGTGAGTGCTCTCGAACCAGAGCAGACTAGAGCTTAGGTTCGGGATATGAGCTTATTCTTTTTACACTGCTTAAACTCTTTGGCGATCCACGATTGCTCGTTTAAACCATTGTCGATTAGAGCAAAAAGGTAGCCATCGACTTTGCTTGAAGCTGCTGGATATTCTTGAAAAGCGTGCTTAGGGTAGCCGGGGTAATCTGTCTCGTATTGAGCGTCTAACTGCTTACCGAGTTGACGCCATTTTACGAATAACTCCGAAGAAGACGTCTCAACCTTATATTGCCCCAAAATGCGTTGGTGATGGGTTAACGCCACTTTAGCGCAGTGGTTGGTCTGTACGACTTTTTGTATCAATTCAACTTGTTCTTCACTCATGGTTTTCGCCAGTACATTCTCTTGTTCGATGCGCGCCATTCGCTCACCAAACGTTTCAGCATGGATGGGAAACACAAAAGTAAGCGGTAAAGCCAATACCAAAAGACGCTTGTAGAACATAACCAAACTCGTTAGAAGGATTCGCGGCTATTATGCCGCCCGCCGCCAATATTATTAATCAATATAAACGCTTAATTGTAAGAATTATTTTTATCGAGTAGATAAATAGATGATTTTGGAGTTGTGGCATTCAGGCTCTGAATGTTTGGTTGGTGAGCCTGAAATTTGATGAGGGATCCGTTACGAATTAATGACCTTGATGCCTTTATCTTGAAGCTCATCAATCACACTACTCGAAAGATCAATGTCGGTGATTACGCCATCAAGCGCACTTAAATCTAAGGCGTGGAAGGTAGCGATACGTCCGTATTTGGTTGAGTCTGAAATCAGATAGTTTGAATGAGCTGCTTGAACAATGGCTTGTTTGACTAACACCTT
Source organism: Vibrio sp. 10N.261.51.F11 (assembly GCF_041471665.1). Classification (NCBI taxonomy): domain Bacteria; kingdom Pseudomonadati; phylum Pseudomonadota; class Gammaproteobacteria; order Vibrionales; family Vibrionaceae; genus Vibrio; species Vibrio sp. 10N.261.51.F11. The sequence goes on from NZ_JBFROW010000030.1 coordinate 58,779, forward strand.
ATTTTCACAAGGTGTCGAGAGCCCTTTTAGATTCCAAGATGAAGATGAGATAAACGCAATATCAATATTCATCCCTGCCAAGAACTCAGCTACTTTGCCCCCAATACTTGATTGATTTTCACGGTCAATCTTGCCACCAGTATGGTAAATCTCAGATTGTGTGCTGTTCATTAGGTACGCGGCAATCGCGAAGTCATTGGTGATGATAAGCAGATCATCTCGCCCTGCAAGTTGGTGAGCGATCTCCAAAGAGGTTGTTCCAGCGTCTAAGTAGATAGTCGAATACTCAGGAACCAATTGAGCAGCTAGTTGACCTATTTGAGCTTTTTCGCTTGCTTGCTGTTCTACCTTGATGTCGTGTGACAATTCGCTGTGAAGTGCTTTAGTCAGCTGAACGCCACCCGAAACTGAAATCACTTTCCCTGATGTCTCTAGCTTTACGATATCTCGACGAATAGTCATATGAGACACCTCTAAGTGCTCAACAAGCTCAGAAATACTGATCACTTCTTGGTGTGATAATAGTGACAAAATGGTTCTCTGACGTTCCGCTGGAATCATGATTCTTCTTCTATGTTCTTATTTTTCATCATCCTATCAATCTTTGGTTGTTTTGTGAATATCTGTGAATATCTGTTGTGAAATAGCAATTAGAACTGTGATTGCTGCCGAAATTACCCTTATCTAATGCCTCTAAAGGGTTAAATTACTCATTAATGTTAATTTTTGTTAAATGTGTGACTTGTCACTAAGTCGCATTCGATTTCTTCACATATAATCACAAACATAAACAAGAATTAACAAATCTAGAATTCAATAATTACGTGAAAGGCATCTTGCTATGAAAGAAGTTCAATCTGTTGGTGTTATCGGTTTAGGTTCTATGGGCATGGGCGCAGCGAAGTCATGCGTGCGTGCAGGCCTTGATGTATATGGTTTCGATTTGAATCCGCAAGCGATTGAAAACTTGGGTGAATATGGCGCAAAAGCGGTCTCTACAAGCGCGGTTGAGTTTGCCGACAAACTTGATTCAGTTTTGGTATTGGTTGTGAATGCAGCTCAAGTTAACACGGTACTGTTTAAGACTGGTCTTGCGGCGGCACTGAGACCTAACACGCCAGTTATGGTCTCGGCAACGATCTCAGCAGAAGACGCGAAACAAATCGAAGCTCAGCTTGCTGAACATGATCTTGTGATGCTGGATGCGCCAGTGTCCGGCGGTGCAGTAAAAGCAGAAGCGGGTGAAATGACGATTATGGCTTCAGGTGCGGTGACCACATTTGAAGCACTGGCTCCGGTACTTGATGCAACTGCAGCTAAAGTCTACAACATCGGCGAGACCATTGGCCTTGGTGCGACCGTTAAGATTATCCACCAGTTACTAGCAGGTGTTCATATTGCTGCGGGCGCTGAAGCGATGGCACTAGCCGCACGCGCAAACATTCCGCTTGATTTGATGTACGACGTTGTTACGAATGCAGCGGGCAACTCTTGGATGTTCGAGAACCGCATGAAGCACGTAGTCGATGGTGATTACTCTCCAAAATCTATGGTTGATATCTTTGTGAAGGATTTGAACTTGGTATCAGATACCGCTCAAAACCTGAAATTCCCACTCCCATTATCAAGTGCTGCACTGAACATGTTCGTTAGCGCGAGTAATGCTGGATTTGGTCAAGAAGACGACAGTGCAGTGATAAAAGTCTTCCAAGGTATTGACCTGCCGGGTGTAAACACGTCAAAGGCGGAGAAATAATCATGTTATTAGGTGTTATTGCAGACGACTTTACAGGTGCAACAGACATTGCTGGTTTCTTGGTTGAAAACGGTATGCGCACTGTTCAACTGAATGGGATTCCAACGGGAGAGTTTGACACATCAGCAGATGCTGTGGTGATCAGCCTTAAATCTCGCTCTTGCCCAGTTGACCAAGCGGTGACGGATTCGGTTACTGCGCTTAAATGGCTTCAATCTCAAGGTTGCCAACAGTTTTACTTCAAATACTGCTCAACGTTCGACAGTACCGCTGAGGGCAATATTGGTCCCGTAACAGATGCACTTTTGGCGGAACTTGGAGAATCTTTCACTATGGTTTGCCCTGCATTGCCAGTAAATGGTCGCACGGTTTACAACGGTCACTTGTTTGTTTTTGGTGAGTTGCTCAGTGATTCAGGTATGCGTAATCACCCTGTTACACCAATGACGGATTCAAGTGTGGTTCGAATGATGGACGCACAATCAGAAGGTGTTTCCGGTTTAGTTAACTTTCAAACGATTGAACAGGGCGCTGATGCGGTTACCGCTCGTTTTAACGAACTCAAAGCTCAAGGTAGTCGCTACGCCGTGGTAGACGCATTTAATGCAGAGCACTTGGTGACGTTAGGTCAAGCGGCTAAATCTCTGAAACTAATCACAGGTGGCTCAGGCCTAGCTGCTGGTATCGCTAAAAATTGGACAGGACATCTTGCTGACCAAAGTGATGCAAAACATGCCGGCAGCCCAGTCAAAGCACCAACCGTTGTGTTCTCTGGTTCTTGTTCAGTGATGACTAACCAACAAGTTGCGGTATACAAGCAGCTTGCTCCTCACTTTGCTATCGATGTGAAGGCTTGCTTAACCAATGATCAATACGCCAATGATGTGTTCGATTGGGTGATGACCAATAACCAAGGCGAGTTTGCTCCTTTGGTTTATGCAACCGCAGATGCCGCCGCACTGAAAGCCATTCAAGAAGAATACGGCGCACAAGCTTCAAGCCACGTCGTTGAACAGTTTTTTAGTCAACTCGCTATCAAACTGCACCAACATGGTGTGAAAAACTTCATTGTTGCTGGTGGTGAAACATCAGGCGTAGTGACGCAAAGTCTAGCCGTGAAAGGTTTTCATATTGGCCCTCAAATCGCACCAGGTGTGCCTTGGGTTAAATCGGTCGAAGGTGAGCTATCACTAGCGCTAAAATCGGGCAATTTTGGTGATAAAAACTTCTTCGCTAAAGCTCAATCATTCTTTTCATAAGCGAGATTCAAATGAGTAAAGTTTTGATGAACGAGCAGCAGTTAAGAGAGCAAATGGTCACGCTCGCTCGTTCAATGTTCGAACGAGGTTACGCCACTGGTGGTGCAGGTAATCTGTCTATCAAATTACCTAATGGGCATTTTCTAGCAACACCAACAGGCTCTTCATTTGGTCGCCTTGTCGCTGAGGAATTGTCGGTTGTTGATATCGATGGCAACCACATCTCAGGTAAGAAGCCTTCTAAAGAAGCGGCATTCCACTTAGCGATTTATAGAAATAATGCAGAATGCAATGCGATTGTTCATTTGCATTCTACTTACCTTACCGCGTTGTCTTGCCTTGAAGGGTTGGATCGTAATAACGCGATTAAGGCTTTCACACCGTATTTCGTGATGCGAATTGGTGAGTTACCAGTGATTCCTTACCTACGTCCGGGTGACCCACAAATCGCTGAAGAGTTGGCAAAACGAGCAGGTGATTATCGAGCATTTTTGTTAGCAAACCACGGCCCAGTAGTAACAGGCACTGACTTTGTTGATGCCGTTGATAACGCTGAAGAGCTAGAAGAGACCGCCAAATTAGCATTCTTATTGAAAGGGAATGATATCCGTTACCTAACGGACGAAGAAGTGATGGATTTAAAAGGGAGAGGCAAATAATGGCTAAGTTCGCAGCAAACTTAACGATGTTATTCACAGAAGTACCATTTCTAGAGCGTTTTGAAAAAGCACACCAAGCCGGTTTCAAAGCTGTTGAATACCTATTCCCTTATGCATTTGAGGCCGAAGAGCTTGCAGCAAAAATGCAGAGATTTGGTTTTGAACAGGTGCTGTTCAACCTGCCTCCAGGTGATTGGGACGCAGGCGAACGTGGCTTTGCAGCGATTTCTGGCCGTGAAGATGAGTTTAAAGCCAGTGTTGATACCGCACTTATGTACGCCAAAGCGCTGAACTGCAAGAAAGTTCACGCGATGTCGGGTCTGCATGATGCGAAGTTCACGAGACAGCAACACGTTGAAACCTTTATCTCAAATATTCGTTTTGCCGCAGATAAGTTTGCTGAGCATAACATCGAATTGATGATTGAACCGCTAAATAGCCGTGATGTTCCGAACTATTTTGTGGCGCATCAACGTGAAGCTGTCGAACTGATTAAGTTGGTCGATAGACCAAATGTGAAACTTCAACTCGACCTTTATCACGCGCAAATCATGGATGGTGATTTAAGTACTTTGATTCGTGAAGTTGCTGCTTATACCGGTCATATCCAAATTGCTTCTGTACCAGAGAGGCATGAACCATCGGAAGGCGAACTGAACTACCCACATTTATTTAGTGTTTTGGATGATTCAGGTTACCAAGGTTGGATTGGCTGTGAATATAACCCAAGAAGCACGACAGAAGAGGGGCTTAGCTGGGTAAAAAGTTATTTATAGCGCGGTGTGAATGGCGTTTATATGTAACGAATCATAAAAGTAAAAACTGATTTAGATAACACGGCTTACAGGTAAGCCAACACATAACGATAAAGTGCAATGGGTGACCCGGTATCACCCATATGCACCACCCTACAAATTTTCTAAAAATGAAGAAAGAGACAAAAGGAATATAAAAATGGATGGAGCACTGATAGGCATCGTAATTGGCATTTTAGCCATGATGGGTATGATCATTAAAACGAGAATCCCGGTGGCACTTGCTATGATTATTGCCAGTATCATCATGGGTCTGTTTGCTGGAATGGCACCAACAGAGCTGATCAACGCAATTAAAGCTGGCTTTGGTGGCGTACTTGGCGGGATTGGTTTGATTATCGCGTTTGGCGTGATCATGGGCGCGTGTTTTGAGCGTTCTGGAGCCGCTGTTCGAATGGCAAAAACGTTTGTAAAGCTGTGTGGTAAAGGTCGCGAAGACTTAGCACTAGGTTTTACAGGTGTACTTGTCGCTATTCCGGTTTTCTGTGATTCTGCGTATATCATTTTGCATTCTCTTGTTCGCGCAATTTCACGTGACACTGGTAAGTCAGCGGTTGGCCTAGGTGTGACTCTAGCGCTTGGCCTACTGATCACTCACGCACTTGTACCACCAACACCGGGTCCAGTTGCAGTAGCCGGTATTCTTGGCGTTGACCTCGGTGAGTACATGCTTTGGGGTTTGATGGTTTCTATCCCTATGATGCTGCTTTCTATGATTTACATTCGCCGAGTAGGTAACGAGTACTACCGCGTACCAAACGGTGAAACATGGATTACTAACCAAGCTGATTGGGCAAACCTAGAGAAAGTAAAAGAGACAGATGACAAAGAGCTACCAAGTAACTTCTTATCATTTGGTCCAATCCTTCTACCAATCGCATTCATCTTAATCAACACGCTTGTTGGCCAAGGTGACACTGCAATGCATACCGTTATTTCACTAATTGGTAACCCAGTGGTTGCTGTTGGTATCGGTGTTCTTATGGCGCTATACGGTCTTACTCGTCACATTGAACGTAAAGACATGGTTAGCTCAATGGATGACGCGTTATCTACAACAGGTCTAATTCTTGTGGTAACTGGCTGTGGTGGCGCAATGGGTGCAGTACTTAAAGCATCTGGTGCTGGTCCTCAAGTTGCAGAAGCTATCGCGAGCAGCGGTATTCCACCTCTACTTGTACCACTAGCCATTGCTTCAATGCTTCGTCTAATCCAAGGTTCAGCAACGGCATCTATGATGGTTGCAGCAACGATGACGCTGCCATTGGTTGAAACGTTAGGTCTAGACCCAGTATTCGTAGCACTTGCATGTGCGGTAGGCCCGGTTGGCTTCTCTCATTTGAACGATTCGTACTTCCACATCATCAACCGTACGCTAGGGATTACTGAACTAGCAGACCAAATCAAGATCTGGTCTGTGTCTTCAACTATCGCATGGGCGATTGGTGCAAGCATCATCATGGTTCTAAACTTGGTGTTTGGTAAAGGCGGTACACTGATTGATCCATTGATTCCAATTGCAGTTTTAGCAGCAGTATTTATCTGGCTAAAAAGCAAAGAGAAATCACAAGTAAAGGCAGCTGTTACTAACTAATACCGCTTACCTTTATATACTGCCCCTATTGCTTGATTGGCTTGCTAATCTGACATAGGGGCATTTTTGGATCGACAGCCTATCAAAATTATTATTTCCTTGGATTTATCAGTATGAAAATTGTTATTGCACCAGACTCGTTTAAAGAATCTTTATCGGCGGTATCGGTGGCGGCGTGTATTGAAAAGGGTTTTCGTGAAATCTTTCCTGACGCTGACTATGTGACTTTACCTCTGGCTGATGGTGGTGAGGGTACGGTAGATGTGTTGTTGCAAGGTTTAGCAGGACAGAAGCGAACCTACCAAGTAGAAGGGCCGTTGGGTGAACTTGTAAACGCGGAGTGGGCGATACTTGAGCCATCCGCAAGCAATCAGAAAAAAACTGCACTGATTGAGATTGCTGCCGCATCAGGCTTGGATTTGTTAACACCAGAGCAGCGTGATCCATTGGTAGCCTCTTCATTTGGTACAGGTCAGCTCATTTTAGAAGCGATGCAGCAGGGCGCTCAAACGATCATTCTTGGCTTGGGTGGCAGTGCGACCAATGATGGTGGTGCAGGAATTGTACAAGCGTTAGGTGGTAGATTGCTTGATCGTGCAGGGCAAGAACTCAGCCGAGGTGGCGCTGCGCTAGCGGATTTAGCATCTATCGATCTTACCGACCTAGATTCACGCTGTGCTGATATCGAATTGATTGTGGCGTGCGATGTCGATAATCCACTGTGTGGTGATAATGGTGCCAGCCATATCTTCGGCCCACAAAAAGGAGCGACACCTGACCAAGTTGTGATGCTTGATACTGCGCTTGCGAACTTTGCTCAAGTTGCTGAGATGCAGGGTTGTGCTAGTGGCGATGAACCTGTTCACAAGCGCATTGGTTATGGCGCGGCTGGTGGTACGCCGATGGGACTTGGTTTGCTATTCAATATGCAGATTAAACAGGGCATTGAGATGGTACTCGATGTTTTACAAGCCGATGAAGTATTGAAAGGCGCAGACCTTGTGATTACCGGCGAAGGTCAGATGGACAATCAAACCCTGCAAGGAAAAACGCCTTATGGCATTGCTAAACGTGCGAGCTTGCAAGGCATTCCGACGATAGGGATTGCAGGATCTTTGGGCACTGAAGTCGAAGCCTTATATGGTGAAATGAGCAGCTTGTTCGGAACAGTGCGATCTCCTCAGTCACTCGAGCAAGTACTACGAGAAGCTGAATTGAACCTAACCAGAACGGCGAGGAACATTGCATCAACTCTGAGGTTAGGCCATGCCATTTTTAACTAAAGCGAAGTTATACATAGGCTTATTCGCAGTGAAGTTCAATAGGTTTCATAGATAACAACGATAAATATAAACGATTATATTTTCTGCCAACTCAGGTCTATTCTTTATCCATATTGTTTTAGTGGTTTTTAAAGTATTGAATCCACTTAAATCTAAGATGTGGCAACGATGCGATATCTTTAACCTTAAGGAATAGACCATGAGTAAAAAACTGACCACAGCTGCGGGTTGTCCTGTCGCTCATAACCAGAATGTTCAAACGGCGGGCAAACGTGGTCCACAACTTCTTCAAGACGTTTGGTTTTTGGAGAAATTGGCCCATTTTGATCGTGAAGTGATTCCAGAGCGTCGTATGCACGCGAAAGGCTCAGGTGCTTACGGCACATTTACCGTTACACACGACATCACAAAATACACCAAGGCAAAATTGTTCTCTGAAATAGGTAAAAAAACCGACTTGTTTGCACGTTTCACAACAGTTGCGGGTGAGCGCGGTGCTGCCGATGCTGAACGTGATATTCGTGGCTTTGCATTGAAGTTTTATACTGAAGAAGGCAACTGGGATATGGTGGGCAACAACACGCCAGTATTCTTCCTTCGTGATCCTCTTAAGTTCCCTGACTTAAACCACGCGGTGAAACGTGACCCACGCACCAACATGCGTAGCGCGAAAAACAACTGGGATTTCTGGACTTCTTTGCCGGAAGCTCTGCACCAAATTACTATCGTAATGAGTGACCGTGGTATCCCTGCGACTTACCGTCACATGCACGGCTTTGGTAGCCACACGTTCAGCTTCATCAACGCTGATAACGAACGTTTCTGGGTGAAATTCCACTTCAAATCTCAGCAAGGTATTAAGAACCTTTCTGATGCAGAAGCGGCACAAGTGATCGGTGATGATCGCGAAAGCCACCAACGTGATTTGCTAGACAGCATCGATAACCAAGATTTCCCGAAATGGACGTTGAAAGTACAAGTGATGCCAGAAGCGGATGCAGCGAAGGTTCCATACAACCCGTTCGATTTGACTAAGATCTGGCCTCATGCAGATTACCCGTTGATCGAAGTGGGCGAATTTGAGCTAAATCGTAACCCGCAAAACTTCTTCGCAGAAGTAGAGCAGTCAGCATTCAACCCAGCGAACGTAGTTCCAGGTATCAGCTTCTCGCCAGACAAGATGCTGCAAGGTCGTCTGTTTGCTTACGGTGATGCACAACGTTACCGTTTGGGTGTAAACCATCAGCACATTCCAGTGAATGCGCCTCGTTGCCCAGTACACAGCTACCACCGTGATGGCGCGATGCGTGTCGATGGTAACTTCGGTGGCACATTAGGTTATGAGCCAAACAACGAAGGTCAATGGGCTGAGCAACCAGATTTCGCTGAACCAGCACTGAACCTAGATGGCGCAGCAGCACACTGGGATCACCGCGAAGATGAAGATTACTTCTCGCAACCGGGTGACTTGTTCCGCCTAATGACACCAGAGAAGCAAGCGATTCTTTTTGATAACACTGCTCGCAACCTAGGCGGCGTGCCAAAAGAGATTCAATTGCGTCACCTAAGACACTGTTACAAAGCTGACCCTGCATACGGTGAAGGCATTGGTAAACTGCTTGAAATCGACGTGAGCGAATTTAAGTCGTAATCAATCATCTTGATTCGTTAATTGAAAGGCCGTTGAGTGAATCACTCAACGGCCTTTTTTGATCTCGCTGTTTATTAAGCAACCCTAAATCATTGAAAAATTTAATAATCCACATTGATAGTTTTTACCTATCGAATTGATAAATCTATCCCATTATCTTTGTAAGAGTGATGGGATTATTCTACGACTATCAGTTTATAAAGTAGAAGAGTTTGAGATGAATAAGAGCGCATTAATCGTTGAAGGTGGAGCAATGAGAGGTATTTTTGCTGCTGGAGTTTTAGACGCCTTCATGCAAGACGATTTCCGTCCTTATGATTTTGCCATCGGCGTATCTGCAGGTGTGTCGAATCTGGTTGGCTACTTATCTCATGCACCAAAACGCAGTTATGATGTGATCACCACGATGGCGACGGATAAAACTTTCTTTAATCCTGCTCGCTTTGCCAAAGGCGGTAACTTGGTAGATGTTAAATGGTTATGGAACGAATCCAATCAACGTTATCCGCTCGATTGTGGTGAGTTGTTTTCAAGTATCCCACTCATTGCTGCTGTCACAAATGTCGATACGGGCAGTGCAGACTACTACCATATTAAGCCAGAAAACCTTTCTAATGTTGTTGAAGCAACAACGGCTTTACCTATCGCTTACCGTGAAACTCCGTGTTTCTCTGGTGGCTGTTATACCGATGGCGGTGTAGCCGATTCGATTCCGGTTCGTGAAGCATATCGCCGTGGCGCACGCGATATTACCGTGATTCTGTCTCACCCATTGAGCTACCGAATGAAGCCTCAAAAGCACCAATGGATGCTGAAGAAACTATTAAAGAAATTCCCGAATATTGCTGAGTCGATGGCGGTACGTGCTGAAAACTACAACCAGTCTCTGGAGTTCATTCGTAACCCACCCAAAGATGCGACTATTAAAGTGATAGCGCCACCTGAAGCCTTCGCGGTTAAGCGTTTAACTATGGATCAAAGTACTCTTAATACAGGTTACGAGATGGGCGTCAAAGCCGGTGAAGAGCACCTTGCTATTAGAAAAGGCGTTTATGGTTTAGACACTGAAGATTGTCATTTCTGCGTCTAGGAACGGTTTTAGAATACTGAATAAACGACGAAGCCACGCTGTTCACTTCAGAATAGCGTGGCTTTGTATCTGTAGACCTAGTTTGTTTTTAACTCAGCCTGCTGTTAACTCAATCTGTTATTAAACGAGTTCGTTACCGCTGGTGTTGCCAGCAAAGAAGGCATCAACACTGGTGAGCGTTGTATTGGCGATGTTGAACAGAGCATCTTTGGTCAAGAAAGCTTGGTGACCTGTGAACAATACATTGTGACAAGCAGATAGGCGACGGAATACGTCATCGACAATCACATCGTTAGATTTGTCTTGGAAGAACAGCTCTTTCTCGTTGTCGTAAACATCAAGACCAAGCGCGCCGATTTTGCTTTGTTTGAGCGCTTCAATCGCTGCGGTTGAATCCAGCAGTTCACCACGGCTGGTGTTGACGATCATCACGCCATCTTTCATCTTCTCAAATGCCGTTGCATCCAATAAGTGGTAGTTCTCTTTACTCATCGGACAGTGCAGAGAAATCACATCAGACTCTTGGTAAAGTTCGTCGAGTTCAACGTATTTAGCGCCTAACTCAACAGCTAACGGGTTTGGATATGGGTCATAGCATAGGATATTCATGCCTAAACCCTTCAGAATTCGCATCGTCGCTAGGCCAATCTTACCCGAGCCAATCACACCGACCGTTTTACCGTGGAAGTTAAAGCCAACTAACCCCTCAAGAGAGAAGTTCGCATCACGAGTGCGTTGGTATGCCTTGTGTAGTTTACGGTTCAAACACATCATCATGCCAACCGTGTGTTCTGCTACCGATTCTGGTGAGTAAGCCGGAACGCGAACCACTTGCAGACCAAACTCTTTGGCTGCGTCTAGGTCGACCTTGTCAAAGCCCGCACAGCGCATCGCGATTAACTTGGTGCGGCCTTGAGCAAGAATCTCTAACACGTCTCGCGATAGGTCATCGTTTACAAACGCACAAACCACTTCGTTGTCGTGCGCCATTTTTGCTGTTGTTGTGGTGAGTCGAAAATCGTGAAAATGAAACTCAGCGTTGAGTTCGCCTTTTGCCAGTTCGAATGATTTTTCGTCGTATGATTTTGAGCTAAAAAAAGCAATGTTGAGCATGGCTTCCTCTCTTACCTAAAATATAAATAACCCACTAATTCATTCTCTGAGACGGGATTAAAACTAATAACTCTGTTCAGTGTGCTAGAGTTTTTTTCTCTTGTCTATCACCATTAGTCATTGTAATTGCTATGGTTATTTGATCTTTTGTCTTCACTTATTGAACATTAAAAATCACATTACGAGGTTGCTTGCTTATAAGTTCATCAGTATTGAATGAATCTTACTTTCGGGTGTGGAACGTTGAATTTTCCAGTGTGACGGAATACGTAAATGACTCATATAAAACCTCTTCTCTAACTGTTCTTTGAAAGTTGTGCTTCTGTCTAACGAGTGGCGGTTGTTATTTACCAGTAGTTCTCACTGCTGAATTGACCGGGTTTTCTGCGTAAGTGCTTTTCGAAACCTAAGCTAGTTAGCGCTTCGCTTGTGTCACGAACCATTTGCGGATTGCCGCAAAGGTAGAAAAAACTGCGGTTTTGATTGAAAGCGACAGACGCGGCTTGCTCGAGGTCGCCTCCAAGTAACAAATTTGGGATTCGTCCGCGCAAAGTTCCGGTAACTGATTCTCTAGAAATAATTGGCACATATTTAAGTCTCCCTTGAAAGTGATTAACGAGTTGAGTGATACGATCTCGATAAGTCAGGTCTTGCTCTGTTCTTACAGCATGCACTAGAACCAGATTCTTGAATGAAGAGGCTTTGTCTGAAGCCAACTCATTTTGCTGTATCTGCATGCTCTCAAGTATTGAGATAAATGGGCCTACCGCGGTTCCGGTTGAAAGCATCCATAGATCGTCGGCGATCTCTGGGATCTCATCTAAGGTCATAAAGCCACTTGGGTCTTTGCCGACAAAGATGTCATCGCCCATCTTCAACTCATGAAGTTGAGGTGAAAGCTGACCGTTCTGATCCTTAATAATCAAAAATTCCAGATGTTGATGACCTTGTTCGTGCTCTGGCGCGTTCACCATCGAATAGGCGCGTCTTACGAACTCATCCTCACTGTTAAGTAAGCCAAGTTTCGTGAACTGACCTGCCTGATAAGAAGAGACAGGTGCACTAACCTGGAGTGAGAACAATTGATCTGTCCATTCTGTTTTGTTTAGGACTTTGCCTGTAACTAAACCATGAGGAATATCTGTCATATCATCCACCTTTAAGAAGAGAAGTTATCTCATTAAGGATACTCAACTATTTACACTTTAGAGTTGCATGTACCATGCCTATAGTGAGAATGCTTATCAATACTGGTTTGGGGGATGGTTATTAGATCGAATGTTGTCAAAAAGACAATATGCTAATGGTTTCCAAATGACTCATTTGTGTGTTTTTGGTTTCGTTTTAATAGGCTTTAACTGGTTGAACATCGTTAGCATAGGTTGAGTGGTTTGACCCCTAGGATATTCAATCAATTACTGAAGAGAATAATTTATAGATGCGTATAATGGCGGCTTTCGTTCTCAATATAACTGTGTTTTATGCTTGATAATCTTCGTATGGCCTTGAACGTATTGTTCGTGACCATTAATACTGCATTCACCGCATTGGCTGTGAGCCTGTTTGCCCTAATCAAACTTATTTTGCCAATTTCTGTCGTTCAAAAATCATGCACTCGCTTAGCTAACTTCACATTCTGGTGTTGGGCTTCTCTTAATTTATGGATGTTGAACGCCAATAACGATATCGAATGGCAAGTGGAAGGGGGGGAAGATATTTCGACCAAGCAGTGGTATTTGATGATGTCTAACCACCTAAGCTGGGCAGATATTGTGATTTTGTCTTCAATCCTAAAAGACAAAATGCCGATGACGAAGTACTTCTTGAAACATGAATTGTTGTACGTACCATTTGTTGGCTTGGCCTGCTGGGGCTTAGATATGCCATTCATGAGACGCCACTCTCGTGAGTTCCTATTACGCAACCCAGAACGCCGTAATGATGATTTTAATGCAATCAATAAAGCGTGTACTAAGTTCAAATTAGCACCGACAACATTGGTTAATTTTGTTGAAGGGACTCGTGCAAACCACGAGAAACTGGCGTCAGCAAAGACCCCTTATCGCCACTTATTGAAGCCGAAAACTGGGGGCGTGGCATTTGCTTTATCTGCAATGGGCCCAATTTTGGATGGCATCGTGGATGTGACCTTAGCTTACCCTGAAAACCAAACCTCTCCGTTTGAAGATATGCTGAAGGGCAAAATGACTAAGGTCGTTGTGCGTATTAAATTGCATCCAATGGATGAGAACGTGAACGGTAATTACTTTGAAGATAAGGCTTTTAAACGTCGCTTCCACAAGTGGTTGAACAGCACGTGGAAAGAGAAAGACGTCTACCTTGATACGGTTTATGGGGTTGATAAGCCTTCTGAGGTAGAGACAGTTGACGAGCCTGATGTGGCTTATAAGAAACAAGAACAGTAAGCTAAAACTGAATCGATAGCATTAATAAAGCCGATAGCTCATTGAACTATCGGCTTTTTTATTAATTTGACTTTCTTAATATTCAAACCATTAAGTTAGTACTTACTATGGCTTAACCGCCTGGTAAGCATCAATAATATGCTTTACTTGGCTAGGTTTGCCTTGCTTCTCTTGTCCTTGATGGATACGTAAGTAGTGCTGCAATGTTTTGGCTTTGTATTGCTGTGATACCTTCACTTGTTCATCACAACTTGGTGTCCAGATCTTGTCACCGACGTTTGATATCTCGCTAACGGTTTGGCTCTTTTCTGAATCACCGCGACTATTACTCACCAATAAAATCTCGTAGTAACGACGGTTCTCTTCAATCAACACTTCATCAATAAGACCAAAATGGATCGCCTTTAAATGGCTTCTCAACTCGAATTGCTGATGCACCGGACAAAGCAAGAAATCGATCGCTTTGTCTGGGTGTTGACGATGAATATCATCGACGAGCTTTTGAGTAAGATCGCCACCGACACCCGCAATAATAACTAGGTGTTTGCCTGTATGTTTCTCAAGCGGAATAGCGGCGACATCCATGCAGTAGACTTGCCATTGGCTGCTAACCGTTTGTTCGGCTCTGTTATCTTGCGGAAAGTAGCGCGCTAGCTTGCCTTCAAGCTCACTCATCAGAGACGGGACAATGTCGACAAAGTGAATCTGAGGCGCTTTATTATCCGATAACAGTTGAACACCCAAAAAGCCATGATCACAGCAACAGTCCCAAATATGCTGGTAGTCATTGCTGACAAGGGAGTGGAGAGTTTGCAGTCGGTTACTTAGCTTCATAAGGTTCGCGTCGTTAGAAAAGGGGTGTTGTCTTATCGAAGGCGCATTGTAATGACTTTCTAGAAAAACAAAAGCATCTAGGGTGTGAATCCTAGGTGCTTTGTAGTGGCTACAGAATTGTTAGTATAGGTTTACGATGCTTTGGCAATGGCTCTGATATGGCCTTCCACTCGGTTCTTACCAAGTTGTTGCGCGATAAGCTTTGCCTGTTCCGCCAGCGCTAAAGCTGAGTCTGTTTCGCTTTCTATTTGCGAGTATCCCACGCTAACCCCTAGCGATAAGGTGATATCTGGAGTGACGATGGTTTTCTCCGCGATTGCGACTCTGCACTGGTCTAGCTGGAATTTGGCATCTTTCACATCATTGGCTTTGAATAATACTGCGAACTCCTTTCCTCCAACACGAGCCAAGCAAAGTCCCTTTGGCTTGGGGAAGTAACTGCGTATCGATTCTGCAGTCAGCTTGATCATCTTGTCGCCCACCGCTTCACCGTAGGCTCGGTTTACGTGGTCGAAGTTATCGATATCAAGCAGAGCGACATAGGTATCGGGCTCGCTCACGTAGTTTTCGATGGCGATGCTGAAACTGCTCTTATTGTCTAACTGCGTCATCAGATCTTTGCTGCTCAATTGATGTTGAAGCAGTAAGTTAGACAAAGAGACTTCAGTGTAATCACGGATCATTCGTAGAATACTCTGGCTGATCGGTAAGTTTGCGTTTACGTACAACACTGCGATCAACTGCTGACGAGAGTGCAAAGGAATACAGTAATGACGTTGGTGTATTTTGAGTTTACACGCCAGTGGATCGGCGTACTTACCACTTCGGTAAGCCATAGTGTCCGGTGTAAATCGCTCTGCAAGGGCTTTGTCACAATGTACCGTGGATTTGTTTCCGTGATAGTCGATGGTACTGAATGCGTGGTTCTCAAGCTGATAGAGACAGAATTGAATGCCTTTTTGGTAGGTGAAACTATCCAGTATGGATTTTAACTCTCGCTTAAAGCTTACAAGGTCATCGACTTTATTCAGTTGCGACAAGGACACGTTCAAACGATAAGCCAGATAGTTGGCACCAATCCACAATAGCAGGAGTGAGCCCAGTACTAAGCCCGTCAACGTAAATTGATGTGAGCTGGTTAAGATGTCATGGCGGTCAGTGCCCGCAATGAACACCCAATTTAAGCTGTTGTCTGCGTCAAATACTGATATTTTGAAGTTATCTTGATAGTAATATTCGTGCTTACCAACGGTTTCACCTTGTGAGAGTTGGTGGCTGATCCCTGCATGGAAGCTGATGGATTTAGAACCGATACGCTGTGGATCCGGGTGGAATACCAGTCGCTCTGTTGCTCTGTCTACAACAAATACATAGCCATTATTAAGCGTTTTTAAATCTCTTAAACCTTGCGTGGTATGCATTAAATCAAACTCAATCCATATTTCTTCGTTGAGCTTTTCTGCAGTGTGTTTAACGGCGAAAACCCATCGTCCATCGGCTTTTTGGTAAACGGAAGAGATGTAAAAATCTTCTACAACACCGTCTATTGAATGCCATTGTATTGTGGCGATTTGTTCATTGGAAAGAGGAAGGCCACGAGTGGAGACATAATGTTGGGAGTTAGGTTGGTATCGAACGATATCGGAGAAATTTGGTGTTCTTCTTAGAATATTATCACTCAATTCTCTGAATTTTTTATCACCGATTGGAGCCGTTTTAGGCAAGCCTAGACTGGTTTCTAAAAAATAGAGTTTGCCGAATGTGGCTTCGATGTTGGAACGAATGGTAGAGCTTGCGATACGAATGTTTGATGATGATTGTTCTGTTGCTGCTGTTTCTACTTTTTCAAGCTGAGTCATAGCAAGATAGAGCATCCCTCCAGTTAATAAAATAATGTATGGTTTAAAAAGCCGAATTAATGTTTTAGGTAAAGCCATGATATCCAAAGACGTTATAGATTCATTTTTATAGTACGGCAATACTAAACAGTTTCATTAACCACATCAATGCAAATGATTCCATATGAATGAATGATTTTTGTGATATTCAGCTAACAAAAAAGCCAGCTGTAAATATAACTGGCTTCTATGGTTTTCGGTGTTTTATTAAGCTGACTAAGCTTTTGCTTTAATCAAATCAGCCTGATCTGGCGAATAGTGCAAAATTGCCATCGAAGTTGGCGACAACAACATTTCACCTTCTGCATGACCGGGTTTAACGTTTCGCAAGTTGGTATCACAGATGGTTACCCAGTTTTGTTCACGGTCATTCGGTAACGAGAAACGTGCTGGCGCATTGGTTTGGTTGATAAGATAAATTAACTCGTCGCCATCTTTACCAATACCTAAATGCAAAGCGACTGAGCTTAAGCGGTTCCAGTCGTCATGCTCCATAAGTGTGCCATCGACGCGGCTCCAGAAGATGCGGTTAGAGTTACGCTTTTCGCCACTGAATGCTTTAATAAACGGCACCATGTATTGCTGACGAGCAGAGATCATTTCAGATAACCAAGTCTTGAAGTAAGTCTTGCGCTCTGAATCTTCCCAGTTAAGCCAGCTGGTCACGCCATCTTGGCAGTAAGCGTTGTTGTTACCTTTTTGAGTATGAGATAACACATCGGCCGTCAAAATATGAGGAATACCAAAAGCAAACAGCAGGCTCGCCATGAAGTTTCGTTTCTGCTTTTCACGTGTCGCAATAACTAACAGGTTTTCGGTTTCACCTTCAACACCGTAGTTTTCAGAACGGTTGTCACCGTGTCCATCGCGGTTGTTCTCACCATTCTCTTCGTTGTGCTTATGCTTGTAAGAAACAAGATCCTGCATGGTGAAACCATCATGATAAGTGATGTAGTTGACGGTTAATTTATACGGCCAGTGCGCAGCACTGTAGATGTCACGTGACCCCATCAAACGAGTCGCAAACTCTTTTAGGTAGCCTTGATCACCACGCCAGAAGCTACGTGTGATGTCTCGTAGTTTGTCGTTACACTCATTCCAGCCTAGCGGGAAATTACCCACTTGGTAGCCATTCGGACCGATGTCCCAAGGTTCTGCAATGAGCTTGGTTTCTTTAAGTACAGGGTCTTGAGCCACAGCTTTAAAGAATGCAGCCTCAGGGTTGTAGTTGTCACCTTCGCGCCCCAGTGTTGCAGCCAAATCAAAACGGAAGCCGTCAACTTGGAACTCACTTACCCAATAGCGAAGCGTATCCATCACTAAGTTGAGTGCTGGCTGGTGGGTGAGATCAACGGTGTTACCACAACCAGTAAAGTTCGCGTAATGGCAGCCATGTTTAATGTAGTAGCGGCTATCTAGCGCTTTGAGGTTGAAGGTTGTACCACCTTCGCCACCTTCTGCTGTGTGGTTGTACACCACGTCTAGAATGACTTCGATGCCATTTCGGTGAAGTTCACGAATGGCGGTTTTGAGTTCATTAACAGCGTCTTTTTCTGCGTAGCGTGGGTCTGGCACCATGAACAAGTATGGGTTGTAACCCCAATAGTTCACTTTATCCATGTCCAATAGATGAGGTTCATGCATGCACGCAGCAACGGGTAGAAGCTGTAGCGAGTTGATATTTTGTTGTTTGTAGAACGCAAGCATTTCAGGGCTCACTAACCCTAAGTAACGACCTTTAGTATTGGCAGCCACTTCTGGGTGCAGTTGAGATAGACCTTTTACATGCGTTTCAAAAAGAACGGTATCTTCGCGGCTAATGCGTGGCTTTTCTACATCTTGCCAATCGAAGGTGTCATCAACAACGACACATTTCGCCATAGCAAAGCTTTTTTCATTGGTATATGGCGTGACGTAATCGAGCGGTTCGCTTATTGCTTTGGCATACGGGTCTGAAAGCAGGATAGGGCCATTGTCCGTTTCGGCAATGAAGCCGTATTTTTGCCCCGCTTTAATACCATCAATAAAGACATATCTGATATCAGCGTATTCATTTTCCAATTTATAAGTGGTGAATTCGTCGTTCTCGTCAAAAAGAGCGAGTGAAAGAGATTTACAGTCAGGAGAATAAATAGAGAAGTTGCAGCCAGTGTTACCTAGCGTTGCGCCTAGCGGATAAGGGCGAGCGAGCGTTCTAGTCATTGCTTGATTTCTTGTTCGTTTATCGACATCAGTGAACTATAAGTAAAAAGCTTTGTCACAGTAAGGTCAAGCAACTTCACAGATTAATTACGGTAAAAAAAATAATTCATCGATGAAGTTCAAATTATATATTTGAGCTAGATCTCACTTATGTTGAATAATTAGATCTGTGTGCTGTCTACTCCTCCTATATTAAGTGATCTACCTCTTTAAAACACCATTCTGTATATTTTCTACTCCCCTCTAGTCCCCCTTAATTAACTTAGGGGCGGAGGAAGTCAAACTTGTCATCCCCTCTTAATATTGACCCCGTTGAAACGAATCAGGGGAAACCCTAAACCTCTCTATCTTACGACTACCATTACTGCCTTTGGTTGCCGCAAGAGAGCAAAAATATAAAAACCTAAAATAAATCGTCCTTAATGGAGTTAAGAATGAAAAAAGTAAGTTTGATTGCTGCAGCAGTGGCAACTACATTAGCTGCTGGCTCTGCGTTCGCTGTAGATTTTAATGGTTACATGCGTGCTGGTACTGGTATTAGCGGAAATTCTGGCGGTGACGTATCTGTAAACAAAAATGGTGTTGGTCGTCTAGGTAACGAAAATGACAACTACTCTGAGTTTGGTTTTGCAGAAGAGCTAAAAACTGGTGAGCAAACGTGGCGTCTAGAGTCAATGATTGCTTCTGGTGCAGACGGCGCAAATGGTTGGGAAGACGGTGACTTCAACGTTGCACAATTTGCTGTTAAAGCCAAAGGTGTAATCGCTTCAGATAAAGAAGCAACGCTTTGGGCTGGTAAAACATACTACCAACGTAAAGATATCCACATCACTGATTTCTATTTCCTGAACACATCAGGTACCGGTGGTGGTATTGAAAACTTATCTATTGGTGACCAGAAGCTTTCTGTTGCTCTGATTCAAGATAATGGCTCTCAAAATGTTGAAAATGGTACAACTGCTGTATTAACAGCTGCAGGACAAGCGAAATTGAAAGCTTGTAAAGGTAGCGCAACTTGTGAAAAAGCAGTACTAGATGACGCTAGTAACTATGAAGACGCAACTGCTTATAAAGGCGAAACAGTTAATGGTTATATCGCAGATGTTCGCTTAGCAAACATTGGCCTGTGGTCTGATGCGTCTCTAGAAGTTGCATTAGCTTACAACTTTGCGACTGAATCAAGTGGTCAAGATGTTCAAGCTGATGATGGCTTGATGGTTACTGGTATCATTCACCAAGGTATGGACAATGGTTTTAACCAAACTGTTCTTCAATACGGTACTAACGGTTACGGTGCTCAAATGTCTAGCTTCGGTGGTTCAGGCGCATGGTATGACCGCTCTGGCGCTCAAAATGACGCAACTGGTTACCGCTTGATTAACTGGGGTGTAATGAACCTTGGCGAATCATGGGAAATGGGTCACCAACTAGCTTATCTAGCGGGTAGTGACATCGGCGGTAAAGATAGCAGTGGTAACTACACTGGCCAAAACTTTGATATTGACCAGTACTCTGCTGTAGTTCGTCCAATGTACAAGTGGAACGACACAATGCGCACAGTATTTGAAGCTGGCTACAATGCTGGTGAGAAAATTTCTGATGGCGGCCTAGCGAAAGAAGATTTCGGTAACGCTAAATTCACGGTAGCTCAAGCTTGGGCTATGGGTGACAGCTTCTGGGCTCGCCCTGAAATCCGTGTTTACGGTTCTTACATCCTAGACACTGAAAATGATAACGCATTTGGTACGAATGAAGATACTGAATATGTATTCGGTATCCAAGCTGAAGCTTGGTGGTAAACACTTAGCTTAACAAATCCTAAACTGTCCTAATTCATAGCCGGCTTGCGTCGGCTATTTTTTTAAGGAATGTACAATTAAGTTGATCGTTCTCTAGCTGAATAGTTTTCTTTGTGGTAATTAAAGTTAGTAAATTTCTTAAAAAAATAACAAAAAGGAAGGGGTATGTATTTTAAAGCTCTAATGTTGAGTGGCTGTGTTGCGTTGGCCGGTTGTCAATCTGCACAAGTAGTTGAGCAAGTGCAAGTGGCACAAGCTGAACAAGTTAACTCTATTGCTGCCCTTCAATTTGCAGCAATGAAACTACCTAGTTCTGTAGTTTTTGATGTAACGCCAGAAAGCCAACACCTAAACTATCAATCTATTAATAGCCCTGTGGTTGCTGTTGAACTTCCAGCAAATCGTGGTGAGTATTCATTAACAATTTCAAGTTTGATTGGAGATACAGCATTTGTCCCACGTGCAGTGATCTTTGATAAAAACGGTAAAGAGTTAGAAAGTTATGGTAAAGATGACTTTGAATATAAGAAACCTAGAATGCATCTGGGTAATCGACTTGTTGCCGAAAAAGAGTTCTTCCCTCCTCGTACTGAAGACTCTGTTTTCTTAATTGTTTATACAGACCAGAAAGATATCGGTGGCTTTACTGATGTGATTCACCCTGCTCGTTTAGATGCAGAAGGGCGTGGTAATTATCTACCTGAAGTTAAAGATATTCCACTTCCAAACGCTAGTGTTGGTAAAGTAGAAGTTACGATTGATAAACCAAGCTTCTTCTCATTTGGTTCAAGCAGTGAATCTAACGCTAAGCCAGCGGCTGCTAAGATAGATACCATTCAACCAGAAACACAAACTTACTACCACAATGCAATTCAAACAGCAGTAAGTGAAGATAATATTCCTAAAGCTCTTAGCTTATTAGATGAAGCAAAAGCCCTTGGTATTGAAGGTGCACAAGAAGCCTTTGTGCGAGCCGTCAACGCCAAGTAATATAGATAAAGGGTTCCTTTAAAAGTGCAATGCTTGTAAGTTAAGCATCGGTTAGCATCTTCTAAGGAACCCTATCGAATACCGCTTTAATGTATATGCTTTTTATTTGCAATGTTCAGCAACTTTCTCGCCTAAAGGGACTTCTGTATTTTCGCATTTTGATACGTGACCAGTAGTCGTTTCCCCTGCTTTATCCGTTTCCATATATTGATCAACATTACCGTTGCTTTCAAGTGTTTGCAGTGCCTGTTTGTGCGCGGCATTTTCAGCTTGTATTTGTTGCGTTGTTGCAGTGCTAGGAGTATGTGCCAGGGCGCGAGCAGCGTCGGTAGATTCTACAAGATCAGTGGTATTAGCCAAAGCCATCCCGCCCATCAATGCTGTAGTCACGATGCCCATTTGGATGGTTTTGATGATATGTTTACGGTTCATGGAAGTTTTCCTAATCAAAATTTAACGACACCGCAAACAACTGCGGTGTTTTGCTGTTGATAGAATATTACATCGAGAATTGAATGTATTTTAATCGTAATTGTAGGGCGTAACCCTTCAAAAAAGGCTGCCAGGATTAATTCTGTTCACTTAAGGGAGAGCGGCATTCCTACTATGATATATCGTTAAGATCTGGTTTTAACGGTTCTAAGGAATATCCTTTCCCTTTAGTTCTAAGTTTTCAGCCATGTAATCGAATGTAGGGGCTATAAAGTATGGTTGGAAATGCCCCGAATTTTAATGGGCGATGCAGTTGTTTATTATTTGCTTAAATCTGCTGGGTTCAATAGTTGTAAAAAAGGGAGACTGACGTCTCCCAAAGGCTAGCTTTCGCTTGTTTTAGGCTTTGTTTCCTAAATCA
>NZ_JBFROW010000031.1:0-127957 GCF_041471665.1 Vibrio sp. 10N.261.51.F11
AGAATATGGTGGAGGGAGACGGATTCGAACCATCGAAGGCAGTGCCGGCAGATTTACAGTCTGCTCCCTTTGGCCACTCGGGAACCCCTCCAGGGTGTGTCTTACTTTTCACAAAGTAAGCCTAAATTGATGTTTTCCCATAAGCCCATCAATCAGGTTGTTCTCTTAACTCTTAAAAGAGGTAAGAAGAATATGGTGGAGGGAGACGGATTCGAACCATCGAAGGCAGTGCCGGCAGATTTACAGTCTGCTCCCTTTGGCCACTCGGGAACCCCTCCAGGGTGTTTTTTCCTAACTCATAATGGATAGGCTAAAGAGATGTTTTTCCCAACGCATCTCTCAAGTGCGGAGCGCATCATAGCAAACACGCTAAACCTGTAAAGGGTTTTTCTTATGGTTTTGTGTTAAATGCTGCCTTTTTGGGCAAAGATGGCGAAAAGTACGCATATTGCTCGTGAAGTGAACATCTGTACTAAGGTTTACGTACTGATAGGTAACACCTTGAGGTGACAGGCTTTCTGTATTGTGTTCAATGTGTCTAAAACGTGATGAAACGTAAATGGAATTTAATCTAGATTTACACTTCTTGACGTTACAGCATTCATCAGTTGATAGAATACGGTTAATTTCATTTATAGATAATAATACCTATCGTAGTAAGTAACTTGTCATTCTAGCTTGCTAAAATGCTCGAGAACAGCGTCAGATATTTTGATTGTAGAATAACTACTTATCGAAACTATCTGTTGAAAAGAGCTGCCTTGTTCTCAAGCCTTTTCCCTACGCTATTTCTGACCACTTACTCACTGTGATTGGTATAAACTTACTTGCAGACCATTATTATGAAGCGTAAATCTGTTTTAACCCTGCTTAGCTTGTCTATTCTTATGGCGTCTCCAGCCGTACTCGCTAAACGTATGGGCCCAAGCACTGTCACTGTTGTTACTGAGCAGGTTGATATTCACCAAGTTAGCCAATCTCTTTCGTTGGTCGGTAAGCTAGAAGCCGAGCAATCGGTAATGATCACTTCTGAAGTGGCTGGCAGAGTGGACTCTATCAACATTAAAGCCAATCAAGATGTCACTAAAGGGCAGATGTTGGTTCAACTCGACGATGACAAAGCAAAAGCGGCAGTTGCAGAAGCGCAAGCTTATCTAAAAGACGAGCAACGTAAGCTAGCGGAATTTCAACGCCTAGTGAAACGTAACGCGATCACGCAAACTGAAATTGACGCTCAGAAAACGAACGTAGAGATCGCCAATGCTCGCCTAGCTGCCGCCAATGCCAATCTTAAAGACTTACACATCAGCGCGCCTTTCTCTGGCACGGTCGGTTTTATCGACTTTAGCCGCGGAAAAATGGTGACAGCCGGTACTGAACTCGTAACTCTAGATGACCTATCGGTAATGCAATTAGATCTGCAGATCCCGGAGCGCTACCTTTCTAAGCTGTCTAAAGGCATGACAGTGACGGCTCGCACCAGTGCGTGGGGCGAGACTCAGTTCACTGGCACAGTGGTAGGCATTGATTCTCGTATTAATGCTGAAACCTTGAACCTTCGAGTTCGAATCCACTTCGACAACAATAATGATTATCTAAAGCCAGGTATGTTAGTGGCGGCGGATATGGACTTCCCACCAGTGGAAGCGCCAATCATTCCAGTTCAAGCGCTTGAGTATTCAGGTACGAAGCGTTTCGTTTATGTTATCGACGAAGATAATAAAGCAACTCGTACAGAAGTTTTCCTTGGGGCACGTATCGATAACGAAGTCGTGATCGACAAAGGCATCGAAATTGGCCAGAAGATCGTGGTGCAAGGTATCGTGAACATGCGTGACGGCGTCTTGGTTCAAGAGCTTGCCGTTAATCGCCCAGCTGATGCAGCAAGTGATAAAAAAGCACAAGAAGGCGCTAACTAATGTTGTTATCTGATGTTTCTGTAAAGAGACCAGTAGCGGCCGTCGTATTGAGCCTACTATTGGTTGTGTTTGGTATTGTCTCTTTCAATAAGCTCGCGGTTCGTGAGATGCCAGATATTGAAAGCCCGGTAGTATCGATCAGTACTCGTTATGAGGGTGCGTCTGCCACCATCATTGAAAGCCAAATAACCTCCAACCTTGAAGACCAGTTATCCGGCATCAGTGGTATCGATGAGATCGAATCCACAACGCGTAACGGTATGTCGCGTATCACGATTACTTTTGAGCTTGGTTACGACCTCAATACCGGTGTGAGTGATGTTCGTGATGCTGTAGCTCGTGCGCAGCGTTCATTGCCAGATGAAGCCGACGACCCAATTGTTTATAAGAACAATGGTAGTGGTGAAGCTTCGGTCTACATCAACTTAAGTTCGACGGAGATGGACCGAACGCAGTTAACCGACTACACCGAACGTGTGTTGATTGACCGCTTTAGTTTGATTTCTGGCGTGAGCTCGGTGGATATCTCAGGTGGCTTGTACAAAGTAATGTACGTGAAGCTGAAACCTGCGCAGATGGCGGGTCGTGGCGTTACTACCTCGGACATCACTTCTGCTCTGAACAGTGAGAACATTGAAAGCCCAGGTGGTGAAGTACGTAACGATGCGATTGTGATGTCGGTTCGTACTGCTCGTTCTTACACTGAAGCGGAAGATTTCGAATATCTAGTCGTTAAACGTGCCTCTGATAACACACCTATCTACTTGAAAGACGTAGCGGATGTTTACATTGGCGCAGAAAACGAGAACTCGACCTTTAAGAGTGACGGCGTTGTTAACGTAAGTATGGGTATCGTGCCTCAGTCAGATGCGAACCCACTTGAGGTGGCTGACTTAGTCCATAAAGAAGTCGAAGCAATTCAAAAGTTCTTGCCAGACGGTACTCGTTTAGCTGTCGACTATGACTCAACTGTCTTTATCGACCGCTCAATCTCTGAGGTTTACAGCACGCTCTTTATCACGGGCGGCTTGGTTATCCTTGTGCTTTATATCTTTATTGGTCAAGCACGTGCAACACTTATTCCAGCGGTAACCGTACCTGTATCTCTGATCTCGTCGTTTATTGCCGCGTACTACTTCGGTTTCTCTATCAACCTGATTACCTTGATGGCACTTATCCTGTCGATTGGTTTGGTGGTAGATGATGCGATCGTGGTGGTTGAGAACATTTTCCACCATATTGAACGTGGTGAGTCACCGCTGCTTGCGGCCTATAAAGGTACTCGTGAAGTAGGCTTCGCGGTAATCGCAACAACGCTTGTATTGGTAATGGTATTCCTACCAATCTCGTTCATGGACGGCATGGTTGGCCTATTGTTTACCGAGTTTTCTGTATTGCTTGCGATGTCGGTGATCTTTTCGTCGCTAGTCGCATTAACGCTAACGCCAGTGCTAGGCAGTAAGATCCTTAAAGCGAACGTTAAACCAAACCGTTTCAATTTGTTTGTCGAGCGCGTATTTGGCAAGCTTGAGTCTGGATACCGCGCGGTATTGCGCCGTGCTCTTAACTGGCGTTGGGCCGCTCCAATCATCATTATCGCGTGTATGGGCGGTAGTTATGGCTTGATGCAACAAGTGCCGTCGCAACTGACGCCACAAGAAGACCGTGGTGTTATATTTGCGTTTGTTCGTGGTGCCGATGCAACCAGTTACAACCGTATGTCTGCCAACATGGACATCGTTGAAGAACGCTTAATGCCATTGCTTGGTCAGGGCTTCTTGAAGTCATTCAGTATTCAATCACCAGCGTTTGGTGGTAATGCGGGTGACCAAACGGGCTTCGTAATCATGATCCTAGAAGACTGGGATGAGCGTGACGTTACCGCACAAGAAGCGTTGAACGAAGTTCGTAAATCGTTGAACGGCATTCCAGATGTGCGTGTATTCCCGTTCATGCCGGGCTTCAAAGGTGGTTCAAGTGAGCCTGTTCAATTCGTACTTGGCGGTTCTGATTACTCTGAACTTCAGAAGTGGGCAGAGCTCTTAAAGCAAGCGGCTGAAGATTCTCCAATGATGGAAGGTGCGGACATCGATTACTCTGAGAAAACACCAGAGCTATTGGTAACCGTAGATAAGCAGCGTGCAGCAGAGCTAGGTGTTAGCGTTTCAGACATTTCAGATACGTTAGAAATCATGCTTGGCGGCCGCAGTGAAACGACCTTCGTTGACCGTGGTGAAGAGTACGACGTGTATCTGCGTGGTGATGAAAACAGCTTCAACAACGCGAACGATCTAAGCCAAATCTACATGCGAACTCAGTCTGGTGAGCTGGTTACACTTGATACGCTGACGCACATTGAAGAAGTGGCTTCATCGATTCGTTTGTCGCACTACAACAAGCAGAAATCGGTGACCATTAAAGCGAACCTAATGGAAGGTTACACGCTGGGTGACGCGCTCGATTTCCTTGATGAACAAGCGATTGAACAGCTACCGGGTGATATTTCAGTGAGCTACTCTGGCGAGTCAAAAGACTTTAAAGAGAACCAATCAAGTATCCTAGTGGTGTTTGCGCTAGCGATGCTGGTCGCATACTTGGTACTGGCCGCGCAGTTTGAAAGCTTCATTAACCCGCTGGTGGTGATGTTCACCGTACCTATGGGTATCTTCGGTGGCTTCTTAGGCTTGGTGCTGATGAGTCAAGGGCTCAACGTCTACAGCCAGATTGGTATGATCATGTTGATCGGTATGGTAACCAAAAACGGTATCTTGATCGTAGAGTTTGCTAACCAACTTCGTGACCGTGGTATTGAGTTTGAAAAGGCGATCATTGATGCTTCTGCTCGACGCTTACGTCCAATCATGATGACGGCATTCACGACGCTGGCTGGTGCAATTCCATTGATTACTTCAACGGGCGCAGGCTATGAAAGCCGAGTGGCTGTGGGTACGGTTATCTTCTTCGGTATGGGCTTCGCGACATTGGTAACTCTGTTCGTTATCCCTGCGATGTACCGACTGATTTCAGGATCAACACGCTCTCCGGGTCACGTGGAAGCGGAACTTAATAAAGAGCTTAGCCATGACAACGTGGGAAGAACCTCTCACGGTTAATGAATACGCACGATTAATGAACACGGAATAGTGTAACAATATTGAAAAGCCTGCGTTTGCTCCTAGCGAATTGCAGGCTTTTTTTGTATAACAAACAGAGCTCAACGAATTAATACAATAGATCGAATAAAGGAAAGTAAAGTGGCTGAATTTAAATACAAAGATCTTTCTCAAGAAGAACAAGATAAGCTGGATGCAGCAACCTTTCGTCGCCTGCTAGCACACCTAGATAACAATAAAGATGTGCAGAACATCGATCTGATGATCTTGGCTGGCTTCTGCCGAAACTGTTTCAGTAAATGGTACAAAGCGGAAGCAGAGCAACAAGGCTTAGACTTGGATATCGATGACGCTCGTGAGCGTGTATACGGCATGACTTACGATGAGTGGAAACAAAACCATCAACCAAAAGCGACGCCTGAACAACTCGCGGCATTTGAAGCGAAGCAGAAGCCAGAGTAATTTGTTCTCGTTGGTGGTTGATTAATAGAATGAATAAACAAAAAGAGCCCATCAAGGCTCTTTTTAGTTTGGAGTCGGTGCTTGCTCTGTATTTAAGCCAACTCACCCGTTTGCGAGAAAGCTTCTAGCTTCGCCGCATAAGGTTGTAGGTCACCGATATTCAGATTTACCCACTCGTCATTGAAGTAAGTGTCTAGGTAACGTTCACCGCTATCACATAGCAAAGTCACGATAGAACCTTTCTCGCCACGAGCTTTCATTTCACTGGCTAACTGAAGCACACCGTACATGTTAGTACCGGTTGATGCGCCAACCTTGCGACCAAGAATGTCAGATAACCAATGTGTCGTTGCGATACTTGCTGCGTCTGGGATTTTTCGCATTTCGTCAACCACACCAGGAATGAAGCTTGGCTCTGCTCGTGGGCGACCAATACCTTCAATCTTGCTGAATGTATTGCCTTTCACGTTCGCATTGCCTGTTTGGAAGTATTCGTGGAATACAGAGTTCTCAGGGTCGATAACACAAAGCTTAGTTTCATGCTGTTGGTAGCGAATGAAACGGCCAATCGTCGCTGAAGTACCGCCAGTACCTGGGCTCATTACTACCCAAGCTGGAACTGGGTGATCTTCCATCTGCATTTGATTGAAAATCGAGTTCGCGATGTTGTTGTTACCACGCCAGTCGGTTGCGCGCTCAGCGTAAGTAAATTGGTCCATGTAATGACCATTCAGCTCTTCTGCTAAACGGCGAGACTCATCATAAATTTCATCTGAGCGGTCAACAAGATGCGCTTGGCCTCCGTAGAATTCAATCTGCTCAATTTTCTTCTTCGCTGTGCACTTTGGCATCACTGCGATAAACGGAAGACCTAGTAGGCGAGCAAAGTACGCTTCAGATACCGCAGTGCTACCCGATGAAGATTCAATGATCGTTGTTTCTGGGCCAACCCAACCGTTACAGATAGCGTATAAGAACAGAGAACGCGCTAAGCGGTGCTTCAAAGAGCCCGTTGGGTGTGTGCTTTCATCTTTAAGGTAAACATCAATGCCTTCGATACTTGGTAGTTCGAGCTTGATAAGGTGCGTATCCGCTGAGCGTTGGTAATCGGCTTCAATTTTACGAATCGCGTTATTAATCCATTGATGGTCAGTGCACATAAGCGTTCTCCTGATCGAGTGTAGGAATTCTTTGTAATTGGTATGGTTCTAATTTAGCTACAATTGGAGAGAAAAACTTTGCCATATTTGCTTTGTTTTGCTTAAATTGTAGAAAATAATTCTCTTTAAATGCGATTTGGTGAAAGTGTGATAGATGCCGTAGATAAAAAAATATTAGGATTACTGCAAGAAGACAGCACTCTGTCATTGAATGACATTTCTGAAGCAGTCAATCTCACCACAACGCCTTGCTGGAAAAGACTTAAGCGTCTCGAAGAGAACGGCATTATTGAGAAAAGAGTGGCGTTACTGAATCCCGAAAAGCTCGATCTTTCTTTTACCGCGTTCGTATTGATTAAAACCAGTGATCATTCTCACGAGTGGTATGGTCGTTTTGTGAATACTGTGTCGGAGTTTCCAGAAGTGATGGAGTTCTATCGCATGGCTGGCGAATATGACTATATGATGAAGGTTCAGGTGAAAGACATGAAGTGCTTTGATGATTTCTACAAGCGCTTGGTGAATAGCATTGATGGTATCTCTAATGTGACCTCGACATTTGCGATGGAACCATTGAAGTACACGACAGCATTGCCGCTTTAAGCTACGCCTAGTTACGCATTAACAATCGTCTGAGCTTAACTATCGTCTCAGTTTAGATATCGCCTCTGCGATAAAGAAAAGGATTATTCATGTTTGCAAAAGTATCTACCGCTATCCAGCTGGTACTGGCGGTCGCCATTTTTTACTTGGGTTACACCATCTACTCATTGACTAATAAAGTCGGTGAAATCGTTGATACTTACCCGCAAGTTATCGAAGACATATCGGGCCTCACCAAAGGGCTCAAAGTAGAAGAGCTATTAGCGCTTGCAGAACATGTCAGCGATCTTGCTCCTCAAGTTTTGAACACAGTCGAAGAGGTCAGAAAGACGATCGATGATGTGAATCAAACCGTAGCCTCGGTCGACAACAAAATCCCTGCGATATTAGATGAAGTGAAAAATGTTCGAACGGAAGTCGAGCAGGTAAGAACCGATGTTATTCCACCAACATTAACTGAATTAAAGAGATACCGCGTAGACGTAATGCCACCAATGCTCGCTGAAAGTAAGTCTTACCGCGAACAGACTATTCCTGTCATCGTCACGGAATCTGAAATGCTACGAGCGGAAGTCCCAGGTATTTTGGAACAAGCTAATTTGTTAGCTGATAAGAGTAAGGAACTCGCTCAGGGAGCCGCTGAGGGCGCGGTGAAAGGCGTAGTGTTATCGCCATTTAACCTTCTACGAGACGCAGGTGATGGCATTAAAACGCGAGTTCAAGGCGAGTTTGAGCCAACGTTAGAAGTTGAGTAGGTTTTATTGATTTTTGCGTGACGAGTTTTCTTAAGCGTCATTAAAGAAAGAGGCTAGGTATTAAACCTAGCCTCTTTTTGTTTGTGCGTATTTGGGGCTTGTAAGAAGCGTTTATCCGCTATTTATTTGAGTGCTATTTAGTAAAACGCATCACACCTTCTTGTACTGCTGTCGCTACCAGCTCACCTTTCTGGTTGAAGATCTCGCCGCGCACTAGGCCGCGAGTGTTCGCTGCCGTTGGGCTTTCAATCGCATAAAGCAGCCATTCGTCCATTTTGAATGGGCGGTGGAACCAGATTGAGTGGTCAATCGTCGCCACTTGAAAATTTGGCGTCATGATAGAGACTTCATGTGGGTGAAGCGCCGTCACTAAGAATCCCCAATCCGATGCGTAGGCAAGCAGGTATTGGTGGATCAAGTGGTTGTCTGGCATCGCGCCATTCGCTCTTACCCAAAGGTATTGTTTCGCTTCCGTCTTCTTAGGTTTCAGTGGGTTTACCACCGTCACCGGACGCATCTCAATAGGCTTTTCGCCACAGAAGGTTTTGCGCAGTTTCTCTGGTAAGAATTCCGCAATGTGGCTCGCTAATTCAGTTTCTGAGGCAAAGTTCTCTGGTCCCGGAATATCAGGCATTGAAATCTGGTGCTCAAACCCTGGCGCATCGCCATGATAAGAAGCAGTGAGATAGAAAATAGGGCGGCCATTTTGAATCGCTTTTACACGGCGTGTGCTAAAGCTGCGTCCATCTCGTAGGTTCTCAACATCGTAAATGATTGGCTTTTCAGGATCGCCGGGAAACAGAAAATAACTGTGGAACGAGTGAACACTACGGTCGTCTTGAACGGTATAACGAGCAGCAGAAAGCGCTTGTCCCAATACCTGACCGCCGTATACCTGTGGTAGGCCTAGGTTCTCACTTTGCCCACGGAATAAACCTTCTTCCAGTTTTTCTAGCTGAAGTAAACTTAGTAATTCTTGTAAAGGTTGACTCATCGCCAGCATTCCTCTTCGTAAAATGGGTGTCAGATTATGGTGTTAATCATTTAGCTTAGTCAGATATCTGTCAATAAATCATAGGGTTTCAAGACAGAATATGAAAGCTCTCTTATAATTGGTGAGTAGATTTGCCGAGTCCGGCAAACATGTTGAGAGAAATTGAATATGAAAAAGGCTCTAATTCTTATTACGTCTTTAGTATCGTTTGGCCTACTTGTTGGTTGCCAAGCAACATCAGAAACGAGCGCTTCTCAAGAAGTGGTTGCAGAGAACACTCAAGTGATTTCAGGAACAGTAAGCTACCGTGAAAGAATTGCATTGCCAGAGAATGCAGTGGTTACCGTTACGCTAGAAGATATCTCACTGGCTGATGCACCATCGACGGTTATCGCAACTCAAGAGTTCACCACAGACGGTAAGCAAGTACCGTTCGCATTCGAGCTGAGCTACGACAACGACAAAATTAAAGCTAACCACCGTTACAACATGCGCGCATCGATTCATGTTGACGGTAAACTGCGTTTCACAACGGACACGATTAAGTCAGTAATTACTGATGTAGAAAATACACAGCAAGCAGACCTACGTTTGGTTGGTGTTCGTTAATCAGAAATCGATGCCACTGTTAAGGCATCTTGATTGGCTTAACTTAGCCAGTTGAATTGACGATTAGTGGCAGCTCTAGGGCTGCCATTTGTATATTCTGAGTTTAACTTTTCCTGCATCACTCACCTCAACCCCTTCTTTAACCAAATGCTGCTTTTGTCTGTCGAACGAATCAGCCTTTAAAGATATTTCACCCTTGCTGTTTATCACTCGATACCAAGGCAGTTTGCTACCTTCTGGCAGGTTACCCAGCGCTTTACCAACATGGCGCGCATAGCCCGGAAATCCTGAAAAACGTGCTATGTCTCCATAAGTTGTTACTTTCCCATATGGAATTTGGTGAATCACAGCAAAGATTTGGCTTAAAAATTGGTCCATACTAAATGTTCCTAGTTCATAAATACCACGGATCGGTAGAAGGAGAGGGCTATGGTATTTACAACGTTTCAGTTCTTGATCACCACATTATTAGCGGTTGTTTGCGCGAGAGCAATCAGTTTAAGTGAGGGAGATATCCCGGTGCTTGCAATGGTCATTCCTGCCTTATGGATTTTACCGCAGGGAGGCATAGCAGGATTAGCTTTGCTTGCTGCCATGACCACTTATGGTCTAACCCTTCCTTTGCAGCCTATCACGCTGTCTGTCAGTGCGTGGGTACTGTTCCCGCTATTGATGGTGGTCTTTTCAAGACGCAGTAGTTTGTCGGTCGTGATTATTTCCGGCTTGATTGTGACTACTTTGCAGGTCGGGATCATGGTGACACAATCAGCAGGCAAGCTTGAAGGCGTCCCGTGGGTTACCACACTTCAAACCTTATCAATCATCGTGATTTGGTGGGCGGCAAATCATCTTAAGCCTGCTAGCCGACACAGCTGGTGGTCATTAGGCTTAATACTTCCATTATGGATAGCCGATTTACCTTATGCCGCTTTGGTTGCCTTGTGTGTAACGGGCATCATGGCATCGATGGAAACGCTGACGCGCTTGAAAACCTTCCGCTGGAATAAACTATTATGTTGGACACTGCCAACGGTTGGTTTTGCGGCTTTGGTGATTACCCCAAGTATCGAAGTACCTAGTCCAGTTTTTGTAGTATGGTTGTGTCTATTAGGCACCGCGTGGATGACAGACTACATCATTCGCACAGAAGATAACGAAGATATCGATATCTAGTACTCCAGCAATCCAAACCTTCCAAATGCAGGTAAATGGTGAATTTACCTGCGATTTTCTAGTGGTTTGAATAAAGGATAAGCACTTAGACCGCAATTGTTCAAAAATAGGGTGGAAGGGCTTGCAATGGTTGCTGTGATGCTTAATAATCCAATCACTCTTTGAGGCAAGCCTCTTAGAAAACGAATCTATGGGGGCCTGGTCCTCCCGCAACAATAGCTCGTGAACTCGGTCAGGCCTGGAAGGGAGCAGCCGCAGCGAGTGACTTGTGTGCCGGGATGTGGCTGGGTTCCCACCCCTTATGAAGCCTGCAATATATGTTCGCATAAATTGCAGGCTTTCTTCATTTCTGCATCATAAGTCTTCATATTTGCACCATAAGTCTTCATAGTCTATTTTTTGTTGTAGGTTTACAACAAAAGTGATTTGCTATGTTCGATCAAACCAAGAAATCATCTCACGTACACAACATCTGTAAGTTCATGAGCTTGAAGAATGATGCTGTTGTCCGCACTCTCTCTATTTTGGAGTTCGATTTCTGCTTTCACCTCGAATATAACGCAAACGTTAAAAGTTTTACCTCTCAACCTTTTGGCTTCCACTATCAATTCAATAATCGTAAGTGCCGATATACCCCAGACTTTTTAGTAACAAATCACAACGAGCAGTCAACCCTCTTCGAAGTAAAACACTCTAGTCAGATTCTCAAACCTGATTTCAGGAATAGATTTGAAGAGAAACAAAGAGTGGCGTTGAATGAGTTCAACAGACGCTTAGTTTTGGTTACTGAGAAACAAATTAGAATGGGACCGACGTTAGATAACTTTAAGTTACTACACCGTTATTCCGGATTGCGAACCGTGACTGAGTTTCAAAAACTAGTATTGGCGTTTATTCAACGAAAACAAATGGTGCAGCTACAAGAGGTGTCTTTGTATTTCGGTTTATCGGAGCAAGACACACTTATCTCTACTCTTCCTTGGATCTCTTCGGGGCAAATCAAAACAGACCTCAACAATATTGGCTTTGGCCTCGAAACCTACGTTTGGTGTTAACTATGCCATCGGACTCTAACAGCATATTTGGGTTCTTTGATGAATTTGAAGCTTCAGAGGGAGAGTCTCAGCAGCTTCCAATAGAGCTAATTCATGAACCTATTGAAATCACCTCAACTATTGATTCTCAATCACCGAAGGTACAGCAAGAAGTTATCCGTCGTATCAAAATCATCGCGTTCGTAGAGAAGCGTTTAAAAGGCGGATGGACCGAGAAAAATTTGAACCCTCTCTTAACTCTTGTGGAATCGGAATTACAACTCATTCCCCCGAGTTGGCGAACTTTAGCAACTTGGAAAAAATCTTACTTTGAAGCGGGGAAAGACCCATGTGCGCTTATTCCTAAGCATACGTTTAAAGGCAATCGACAAAAAGAGTTCGATTCTCAATCTTTAGTTGATGAAGCAATTAACAGCGTATACCTGACTCGTGAACGCTTAAGTGCTGCTGAAGCATATCGATACTATAAGAGTCGAGTGATTCAATTAAATCGTGGGATTGTTGAGGGGAAAATAAAACCAATTGCCGAACGTTCTTTTTACAATCGAATACACGACTTACCTCCTTATGAGGTAGCGAGTGCAAGGTTTGGTAAAAGATACGCAGACCGAGAATTTCGCTCGGTTGGTCAGCAAGTAGTTTCGACCAAACCAATGGAGTATGTCGAAATTGACCATACCCCAGTTCCAGTTATTCTGATTGATGATGAGTTAGATATTCCTTTGGGGCGACCCTACCTGACGATGCTTTATGATCGCTTCAGTAAATGTATCGTTGGGTGCAGTATCAACTTTAGAGAGCCTAGTTTTGACTCTGTCAGAAAGGCGCTATTGAACTCGCTACTAGATAAGAGTTGGGTAAAGCAAAGGTATCCATCCATTGATAATGAATGGCCTTGTCACGGCAAAATTGACTGTTTAGTTGTCGATAATGGTGCTGAATTTTGGAGTCAAAGCTTAGAAGATTCGTTACGGCCTCTAGTGTCTGACATCCAATACAGTCAAGCAGCTAAACCTTGGCGAAAGTCAGGGATCGAAAAGCTGTTTGATCAGATGAATAAAGGGTTAGTGAATTCACTACCTGGAAAAACATTCACCAACCCTACTCAACTACAAGATTACAACCCAAAGAAGGATGCGGTGGTTAGAGTTTCTGTATTTCTTGAATTACTTCATAAATGGATTGTCGATTATTACCACATGGCACCAGATTCAAGAGAACGTGATATTCCATACCACAAGTGGAACCAATCGGAATGGACTCCCTCCTACTACGTTGGTACTGAGAAGGAGCAGTTGAGAGTTGAGCTAGGTTTGCTTAGACACCGAACTATTGGAGTGGCAGGGATTAGACTACATAACTTACGTTATCAGTCCTCCGAACTTATTGAATACCGTAAATATTGGGCATCTAACAATGGTAAAAAGCTTTTTGTTAGGACCAAAACAGACCCCTCTGATATCAGCTACATTCATGTTTACCTAGAATCGGAAAAGAGGTACATAAAAGTTCCAGCGGTAGACAACTCTGGATATACAAAAGGACTGTCCCTTTTTGAACATGAGCGCATACAAAAAGTACGCAGGATTAACACTAAGCAGCTTGCTGATGATGAGGCGCTTGCGGATACATTTCTGTATATGAAAAAACGTATTCAGGAAGAAACCGATAGGTTCCGCAGTGCCAAAAGTAATAAGGGTAGCTTGCCTAAAACGGGTAACACTTCGAAATTAGCAAAATTTAATGATGTGGGCTCAGAGGGGCCAAGCTCAATCAGTACGGCTCCGGCAAAAAAAGAAGCTGCGGTCGTGTTCGATGTTTCAGAACAAGTAGCTGATGATGATTTTGAAGATATTGAGGGGTATTGATTTGAACTTAACATCTAGACAGTTTGAGCAACTAAAACTCTTTGAAACCAGCTTTATCGAGTATCCAGTTATAACTGAAATCTACTCCATTTTCGATCAGCTTCGTTTTAATCACTCCCTTGGCGGTGAACCGGAGTCTTTCTTGTTAACTGGTGAGGCCGGAAGTGGAAAGACGGCTTTGATTAACAACTATTTATCACGCTTTCCGCCGAGTTCAACTTGGAGTAAACAACCTGTTCTTAGCACCAGAGTTCCAAGCCGCATAAATGAACAGAACACGCTTACGCAGTTTTTAGTCGATTTAGATGGAAAGTCAGGTGGAAGAGGTACCCGACGACGTAATGAAATTGCTCTTGGTGAGGCTGTCGTAAAGCAACTTAAACGTAAATCTGTTGAGCTGATTA
The DNA here is from genome assembly GCF_041471665.1 of Vibrio sp. 10N.261.51.F11. Taxonomy (NCBI): domain Bacteria; kingdom Pseudomonadati; phylum Pseudomonadota; class Gammaproteobacteria; order Vibrionales; family Vibrionaceae; genus Vibrio; species Vibrio sp. 10N.261.51.F11. Next base: position 14,116 of record NZ_JBFROW010000031.1, read on the forward strand.
TCGTCAATGAAATTCAAGAGCTTGTGGAGTTTTCTACAGCAGAAGAAAGGCAGGCTATTGCTAATACGTTCAAATACATAAGTGAAGAAGCAAAAGTCTCGTTTGTGTTGGTTGGTATGCCTTATTCTGATGTGATAGCGACAGAGCCGCAATGGAACTCACGATTAAGTTGGAGACGAAAGATTAACTATTTCAAGCTGTTGAAAGCTAACAGCCATTCGAGTGTAACGGCATCTTATAGTTTTGACTTGGAGCAAAAAAAGCACTTTGCTAAATTTGTCGCTGGTTTGAGTGCGAGAATGGGCTTTGATGAACCGCCGGTGCTTACAAAAAATGAAGTGTTATATCCTTTGTTTATTATGTGTAGAGGGGAGTGCCGAGCGTTAAAGCACTTCTTGAAAGACGCACTACTTATGAGTTTCAGTGAGAACGTTGATACGATAGACAAAGAGATATTGTCACGTACCTTTTCATTTAAGTTCCCCTACTTGGACAACCCTTTTAATTGTTCTATCGAGGAGCTTCGTCTTCATCAAATTGACTCTGGATCGTCTTACAACCTGAATGCCATTGCCGTAGAAGATAAGATACTTGCTCCGAGATTTACGGATGCAATTCCATTGAGTATGTTATTGAGCAAAAATGGACTTAAAGCTTAAGTATTACTTCTCGCTCTTTAGGTTATCCAACAGGACCACCTTCTCTTCATCACTCATCTTATCAATGGCGCACGCTAACTCAGCGCTCAATTCGCTCCTACAGAAAAAGTAGTTTAGCGGCACATCTAATTCTTCAGCCATACGTTCAAGCGTACCAATATCGGGTACATGCCTGCCTTTCTCGTAATGATTCATACGACCGCTAGCAGAACTCTGCTCCATACCAATTTTCACCCCTAAATCTTTTTGGGTGATCTTGGCTTTTTTACGCGCAGCTTTGAGCCTCGCAGGGATGGGGTTGTCTTTTTGCACTTACACATTTCTTTTCAACCTTTAGATAACTTAGATTGTCTAAGTTTTACTGATTTTTGTATACTTAGCAATCCTAAGTTTTTATTGCCTGTAAGAGTCACATGAAGAAAGTAACCAGAATTAACCCTCACATGTTTAACCTATTGATTGAGAAAGGGATGGATAATTTCTCCGTCACAGACGCTAGGGATGCTTTGCTAAACAGTGCTTCAACCTTCTCGAGTAAGGACGACGCTCGAAAGTATGTTTATAAGCAACTTCTATCTTTTGAGGAGAAAGGCTGGCTTTCTGTTATTGGGGTTCGCAGAGACAAACGCTACCATCAAACTAACGAATTCAAAGCGCTCACAATTGAGCCTAGATCGGGTCGAAATAGGAAAGCTAAGGTCGACTCAACGGATATTCAAATTCCAGAGTGCTCTCTAAATGCACTAGAGCGAGAGAAGAAACAGCATGAAGGTGAGCTGGCGATTACTCTAGGCGAGATTGAGGAATACCAATCGTTGTTAGCGCGTTTCCCAAACAACAAGCAAGATATGCAGCCGCTATTTAATGCAGCAAGAGAACGCTCAGCCAAGCTATTAGGCAGAATTAATGCACTAACCAACTGGATGCAAGTCGCCCAAAGTAAGGCTCCTCAATGTTAAGAGCATGGCAAGCCGAGTGTGCAGATCAAGCTGTCGAGAAATTCACTTCAAACAAGCATTCACACTTCTTCTGCCAAGCGACTCCTGGAGCGGGTAAAACCGTTATGGCCGCCGAGGTTGCGAGTCGGTTATTTGAAATAGGCATGATTGACTTAGTGCTGTGCTTCTCGCCCTCTCTGACTGTTGCTGAAGGGATGCAAAAGACCTTTTCATGGAAGCTCGAATGTTCCTTTAATGGAGGTTTGGGTTCTCTTGGAGGCTCTTACACCTACCAATCAATCCGTTTTTTGGATGAAAACTTTTGGTACACCGTCAGCAAATATCGAGTTTTAGTCATATTTGATGAGATCCACCATTGTTCGTTTGATGACGAGGGGCGGTCAAATTCATGGGGGCTAGAAATTGTTTCTAAGATCCAAGGCTTTGCTCGTTACACTCTGGCGCTGTCGGGCACGCCTTGGCGTTCTGACCGACTACCGATCGTCATGGCTGAGTATTCCGACCCTGATGGTAAGGTTGTTTGCGATTATCAATACGGCTTGCAACAGGCAGTTGAAGATAAGGTATGTCGCCGCCCTAAAATCGTTTTAATCGATAATGAACACCTGAGCGTTAAGGCTGGCAGTGACAATCAACACTTCGCCTCTATTCTTGATTGCCTTAAACAATCCGATGTCTCTTACCAAAGCGTCATTCACAACGAAGACGCTATGAATTACATACTAAATAGCGGTTGCCAAAAGTTAGAGCAGATAAGGCAAGAGTCCCCAAGTGCTGGAGGCTTGGTGGTCGCCTCTTCTATTAAGCACGCTAAAGACATTCAAAAGCGACTTGTTGAGCACTTTAATCAATCAGCATGCATAGTGACTTATCATCATGATAATCCGTTACATGAAATTGAGTCCTTTCGTCACTCAACGGTTCAGTGGATAGTCAGTGTTGGGATGATAAGTGAAGGAACGGATATTCCAAGGCTTCAGGTTTGCTGCCATATGAGTTCGGTAAAAACGGAACTTTACTTCAGGCAAGTTCTAGGGCGAATTTTAAGAGTCAATGATTCACTCAATCAAGAAGCGTGGTTGTATACTTTTGCCGAAGAAAGTTTGATTGGGTTTGCTGAAAGAATTGAGCAGGATATTCCAGAGTCGTGTCTATTTATTAAATCGAATGAACAGACTGAAGAATCAGATAAGGCGCAAAGTTTTACTCCTACAGATTTGTCGAACGATAAGATTATGGTATCTGGGGAGTCCTCAATTCAACTAAATTGGTCAAAAATTGATGGGGTTCAAAACGCTTTTTACTCTGATTTCGATGGTTATGATGTGTTACGTTTAGGTGATTTTAAACAAAGAGTTATCGCAACATTCACTTAGTCACACCGTGAATAATGCGCACTCGGATTTATATTGGCTTTACGATATACTGATTAGCTATTGAGTCTCTCTACGAGTAATCCAAATGGTCAGCAGCATTAATAAAGCTAAGTTATCTGAAACCGACATCATTACCAAATTCATACTTCCTGCGATTAAAGATGCTGGGTGGGATGATATGACTCAGATTCGCCAAGAAGTGAAACTGCGCGATGGTAAAGTGATTGTTCGAGGCCAAGCTGCTGCTCGTCAGAAAGTAAAATCAGCTGACATCGTACTTTATCATAAGCCTAGTATGCCGCTTGCGGTGATTGAGGCAAAAGCCAATAAGCATGAAGTTGGTAAAGGCATGCAACAAGGCATGGTATACGCTGGCCTGCTAGAGGTGCCATTCGTTTTTGCATCGAATGGTGATGGTTTTATTTTCCGAGACTTAACCAACCCAACTCAACTTGAAACGGAAATTCGTTTAGAGGATTTCCCAACACCTCAGCAGTTGTGGGAAAAGTATTGTGCTTGGAAAGGGTATAAAGAAGAACATCTGCCAATTATCACCCAAGATTACCATGATGATGGCAGCGGTAAATCACCGCGTTACTACCAGCTTCAAGCTATCAACAAAACAGTAGAGGCCGTTGCTGCTGGCCAAGACAGAGCCTTACTAGTCATGGCGACGGGTACAGGTAAAACCTACACCGCATTTCAAATTATCTGGCGACTTTGGAAAGCTAAAGCCAAGAAGCGAATTCTGTTCCTAGCGGATAGAAATATTCTCGTCGATCAAACCAAAACGAATGATTTTCAGCCGTTTGGCACGGCAATGACAAAAATTACAGGTCGCAAAGTCGACCCTGCCTTTGAGGTTCATCTAGCGCTTTATCAAGCGCTTACGGGGCCAGAAGAAGAACAAAAAGCCTACAAGCAAGTCGACCCTAACTTCTTTGACTTAATCATCATTGACGAGTGCCACCGTGGTAGTGCTTCAGAAGACAGCGCTTGGCGTGAAATTCTTGAATACTTTAACAGTGCGACTCAAGTCGGTTTGACGGCAACACCAAAAGAGACCGATGAAGTATCTAACATCGAGTACTTTGGCGACCCAATTTATACCTACTCTCTTAAAGAAGGTATTGAGGATGGCTTCTTAGCCCCTTATAAGGTCGTTCGTGTCGACATTGATGTGGATGTCCAAGGTTGGCGACCAACCAAAGGGCAAACTGACAAAAATGGCGAAGTGATAGAAGACCGAATCTACAACCAAAAAGATTTTGATCGCACTATGGTTATTGATGAGCGTACAGAGCTTGTCGCACAAACCATCACCAACTATCTGAAACGCACCGACCCAATGGCCAAAACCATCGTGTTCTGTAACGACATCGACCATGCAGATCGCATGCGCCGTGCATTGGTAAACTTGAACCCTGAGCAAGTTAAGAAGAACGATAAATACGTAATGAAGATCACGGGTGATGATGACATTGGTAAAGATCAGCTAGACAATTTCATCAATCCTAAGAAAAAGTACCCTGTTATTGCCACGACTTCAGAGCTAATGACGACGGGAGTTGATGCAAAAACCTGTAAGCTAGTAGTGCTTGATCAAGGTATTCAATCGATGACCAAGTTTAAGCAAATCATTGGTCGTGGTACTCGTATTGATGATCGCTATGGCAAGCTTTGGTTCACTATCTTGGATTTCAAAAAAGCGACAGAACTGTTTGCTGATGAACGCTTCGACGGAACTCCAGAACGCGTGAAGGTCACGACTCCAGAGCAGTTCGAAGATGAAGAAGATTTAGATGACATCATCGACGGCGTTGATGATGTCGATGTTGATAACCCATTCGGTGATGAAGACATTGATCCTGATTCAATTCAAGAACCAGAGGCTACCTATGGTGAAGGTTTTGGAAACTCCCCTGAAAGTACAGGCGGTGCAGACGATTGGGATGATGATAATCGAGTTCGCAAATTCCATGTGAATGGAGTTCCAGTAAAAGCGCTTGCTGAACGTGTTCAATATTACGATTCAGACGGTAAGCTTGTGACCGAGTCATTTAAAGACTACACCCGTAAAACCATGGTGAAACAGTTCTCTTCTTTAGATGAGTTCACCAAGCGTTGGAACGAGTCTGACCGCAAGCAAGCCATTATCGATGAGCTAGCCGAAGCCGGTATTCTATGGGAAGCGCTAGAAGACGAAGTGGGTAAAGACATGGACCCATTCGATATGATTTGCCATGTCGTTTACGATCAACCCGCTTTAACTCGTAAAGAGCGCGCCGATAACGTGAAAAAGCGTAACTACTTCACTAAATATGGCGATACCGCGCAGCAGGTTCTGAACAACCTTCTCGACAAGTATGCTGATGAGGGAGTGCAAGAAATCGAAAACATCCACGTTCTTAAAGTGAAACCTTTCGATGAAATGGGCAGACCGTTAGAAATCATTAAGAAAGGCTTTGGTGGCAAACCGCAATATTTAGAAGCGGTTAGTGAATTAGAGAACGAAATATATAGATTTGGCTAATACTCTAATGAATTTAGGGTGTTATAGGTACGTAATGTCAAAAAATAAGAATAGGTTATATTAACATTTTGGAAATTAGAGAACGATTTGATTTTTATATGCAGCAGTATGATTTGGAACTCGCAAGAAAGAGCGAGGTTTCGGGGGTAGTTCAAATTCGGCTCTTGTCATTTATTTCTGCGTCAGGGGTAATGCTTTATATGCTCAAAAGCTTTCAACTAGAGCATGAATATATGTTACTCCCGATTGTTTTTTTCATATCATCTGCTTTTTCTTGTCTTACATTTTTATATATCGCATGGTTTTTATATAAAGCGTATTGGGGAGATACATATGAACGGTTGCCGCCACCTTCTGAATTGGAACAGTACTACAAAGATATGGTTTCCGCTGAAATTTTGGATGGCAACCCTGATGCATACTTAGAGTTCCTTATTGAAGAGGTAGGGGAATGTGTTGATAATAATATGCGAAAAAATGATCGCAGGTATCAAGCTATGAATAAGGTGATGAAACGGTTGCCTATAGCGATAGTCCCATTTGTTTTAGCTGGCGGGATTTATCTATTCGCTGACCTCGACTCATCCTCACCAAGAAAACCCATTACCATTGAAATAATAGATAACTATGGAAAATAAAGACAAGTCGCTTGAAGCAAAGATTGCTCAATTGAAGCGGCCTCAACGTCGTTCAATGCAAGAAATAGAATCAACTCATTGCTCCCCAAATGCAGTTTCTTGTGTGGAGATGTCTGAATCAATAGAAAGTAAATATACTTTTGAAAATGTTTTGTTTGTGACGAGATCTATTGTTCTTGAGCAGGCTGATTCATGGGGTGCTTTTCTCGATATCTGGAACAGTTATAATCATAAATCTTCTTTTATTGATGAGTTGTCTTTTAAAGGAGTGTTATGGGAAGAGTTAGCTTTGGAGATTGGTAAAGATATTGATTTTGTAGATATTGTTGGAGTAGTCGTTTTTGGAAGGGAGCCTTTAACTCGTAAAGAACGTGCCGATAACGTGAAGAAGCGCAACTACTTCACTAAATATGGCGATACCGCGCAGCAGGTGCTGAACAACCTTCTCGACAAGTATGCCGATGAAGGTGTGCAAGAGATCGAAAACATTCATGTTCTTAAAGTGAAACCTTTCGATGAAATGGGCAGACCGTTAGAAATCATTAAGAAAGGCTTTGGTGGCAAACTGCAATATTTAGAAGCGGTTAATGAACTGGAAGCTGCTATCTACCAATCTGCTTAACAATATTCACACCGTGTAGATACGAAAACCTTTAAGGCCGCTAATTTAGCGGCCTTTTTTGTCTTCATCGAAGAGATCCAGTTCAGATGATAGTAGTGTAAGCTGATCGGCTAACATTCCGCTTATGCAGTTGTGATCAATATATCTAGGTAAAATATTGCCTAAGTTGAGGGCTTGGTAGTCAGGGTGTTCAAACAGTACTTGTAAATACTTATTAAGGCGCTCTTCGGGCGTCGAATCACGCTTTAGCTGCTTTTTGATGTTTTGACCAAGCTTACGGATATTCTCTTTGTCTGTTTCTTTAAAATCGTCGTTATCATTGAGCTCTTCATAGAGTACATCAGCAAACCGATGATGGCTCCAACCTAATGCGTCTAAAGTATTTTGAATCTGTTTTTGCTTTTGTTTTGTAGTTGTCCCCATTTGTCCCCAACCCCTTAGTTAATATTACCTGGTCTTAGCGAAGACACATTAATAACGATATTTTTAAGGATAAAATCATGACTAAGTCAAAATCACCAATGACACCAGAAGCCGCTGCTCGCATTCAAGGTAATGCCGCAAAACAAAACGGTGGGCAAGTTCCTAAAGGCGACTTTGCTGGCCGAGCTCAACGCGCAGCTGCTCACAACCAAAAACAAGGGAAATAGGAGTTCATCATGAATAAACCAGCTTCAAGTACGCCAAAAGGTGGCGCTAAGCCGAATCCAAATTACCCAAGCACGACGGGCAAACCATCGGGCGGTGGTCGCGGAAACACACCTAAGCGTTAATAATTAAAGGAGGGGTAGCATAATGCTGCCTCTCCTTTTATGAGCATCTGTTGGCGTGTTGCTTGAATGTGCGAAGAAATATAGCTTGATCTGATTTGTAGTCTGAATATGCCACATCATTTTCTGTTTTTTCTAATGCGCATAAACAAGTTTCCCGTTTACTTTCATACCAACTTACGGACACCATGTTTTTGCTAGAATTCACGCAAGTATCGACAATCGCGTATTCCACTTCGAGAGGATACCTTTCTTTGTCTAACCCACTTTCAACAGCGTAACCCCCTAGGGCTCCAACCAGTAAAGCGGAGCTAGCAGAAACGAGCTTTCGCTTGCTGAACTTAAACCCTTTAAAACTCTTCTCACACTCTGAACACGATATGTTTTCTGCAAATTCAATCTCATTGTCCTTCTGGCAACGAGGGCATTCTATTTTCATTATTTAGCCAACTGTGTTTATGATTATGATTTTATAAGCTCAGGCTATAGATTAATGAATCTTATATCTATGGTTTCATAGAACTAACTTCATTTTTTTTGACCTAGTTCTGCTATAATTCGCCACAAATTTCAGTTGTTTAAAAGTAGAAAAACATGTCTATCAGTTCAGTTATCAAATCCATTCAAGACATCATGCGTAAAGATGCGGGTGTCGACGGTGATGCACAGCGCCTTGGTCAAATGTCTTGGTTACTTTTTCTTAAAGTATTTGACGCTCAAGAAGAAGAGTTAGAACTAGAACTGGACGACTACAAATCACCAATCCCAGAACAATATCTATGGCGTAATTGGGCGCAAGATGCCGAAGGCATTACTGGTGAAGCGCTGCTTGAGTTCGTAAACGATGACTTGTTCTACAAACTGAAAAACTTAACTGCACCTGTTGATCTAAACCCCCGTGGCTTTGTTGTTAAAGAAGCATTTAGCGATGCGTTTAACTACATGAAAAACGGTACGTTACTGCGCCAAGTGATCAACAAGCTGAATGAAATTGATTTTACCGACTCTTCAGAGCGCCACCTATTTGGTGATATCTACGAGCAAATCTTAAAAGATCTACAAAGCGCAGGTAACGCGGGTGAGTTCTATACGCCTCGTGCCGTTACACGCTTCATCGTCAACCGATTAGATCCAAAGCTTGGCGAAGCGATTATGGACCCAGCAACGGGTACCGGCGGCTTTCTAGCGTGTTCGTTTGACCATGTAAAAGACAACTACGTGAAAACAGCAGCGGATCACCAAACACTGCAAAAGCAAATTCACGGTGTAGAGAAGAAGCAGCTTCCGCATCTATTGTGTATCACCAACATGATGCTGCACGGTATTGAAGTACCAGTACAAATTAAACACGGTAATACGCTTAACAAGCCGCTTTCAAGTTGGGATAGCAACATCAACGTAATTGCGACCAACCCGCCGTTTGGTGGTACAGAAGAAGATGGTATTGAGAAAAACTTCCCAGCTGAAATGCAAACACGTGAGACCGCTGACCTGTTCTTACAGCTGATCATCGAAGTGTTAGATGAAGGTTCAGAAACGCAAAATGGCGGCCGCGCAGGGGTAGTACTGCCAGATGGCACATTGTTTGGTGAAGGCGTTAAAACCAAAATCAAAAAGATGCTTACCGAAGAATGTAACCTGCACACCATCGTGCGTTTACCTAATGGCGTGTTTAACCCATACACAGGCATCAAAACTAACATTCTGTTCTTCACTAAAGGTAAGCCAACCAAAGACGTATGGTTCTACGAGCACCCATACCCAGAAGGCGTGAAGAACTACAACAAGACCAAACCAATGAAGTTTGAAGAGTTCCAACAAGAAATTGATTGGTGGGGCAATGAAGAAGACGGTTTTGCAAGCCGCGTTGAAAACAATCACGCTTGGAAAGTGCCAATCGCCGATATCATTGAGCGCAACTTCAACCTAGATATTAAAAACCCATATCAAGGTGAAGTGATAAGTCACGATCCACAAGAGTTATTGGTGAGCTACCAACAGCAGCAGCAAGAAATCTCTCAGCTTCGTAATCAACTTAAAGGTATTCTAGGTGAAGCCCTGAATTCGTCTGTGGGTGGTGCTGAATAATGAGTGTAGAACAGACCTCTATAAATCAGTTGATCACCGACAATATCGACATTTGGACTTCAACCGTTAAAACCAAGTCCGCCTCTGGTCGTGGCAGCAGCAAAAAGCGCGAGCTTTATGGCGTGAAGAAACTACGTGAGCTGATTTTGGAATTGGCGGTGCGCGGTAAGTTGGTGCCTCAAGATCCAACGGATGAGCCTGCATCGGTATTGCTTGAACGAATTGCGGAAGAAAAAGCGCAGTTGGTGAAAGATAAAATAATCTCTCGTACAAAAGCTCTTCCAGCACTATTGGACGAAGATACCCCTAATGACTTACCCAAGGGGTGGTCTATGGTTCGATTGGGAAATCTGACTTCTAAGCTGGGTTCTGGCAGTACCCCTAGGGGAGGTAAAAATGTTTATACTACAGAAGGCATACCATTTTTACGATCGCAGAATGTACGAAATGAAGGAATTAAACTGGATGATATAGCCTACATACCAGTGGAAGTTCATCAAAAGATGGATAAAACAAAAGTGATTCCCAGTGATGTTCTATTAAACATCACAGGAGCGTCGCTTGGTCGTTCAACAGTATTTCCAGAAAGCTTGGTTGAAGCGAATGTTAGTCAACACGTTACGATTATTCGTTTGATAGAACGTCAGATGAGTCAATTTGTACATTTAGGGATTTTATCTCCAATGGTGCAACGACTTGTTTGGGGACGACAAGTTGGAATGGCGATTGAAGGGTTGAGTAAAAAAGTTCTAGAGATGTTCGAATTTCCGGTTCCACCATTAAAAGAACAACACCGCATTGTCGCCAAAGTCGATGAACTCATGACACTCTGCGACCAATTAGAGCAACAAACCGAAGCCTGCATTGAAGCGCATCAGGTACTGGTGACTACGCTGCTAGACACGCTAACCAACTCTGCAAATGCTGAAGATTTAATGCAAAACTGGCAAATGGTTTCGGAGCATTTCGAAACCCTGTTCACCACAGAAGAGAGCATCGATCAGCTAAAACAAACCATCCTACAACTGGCAGTTATGGGTAAGCTTGTACCACAAGATCCAACCGATGAACCTGCAGTAAAGCTGCTTGAGCGTATTGCAGAAGAAAAAGCGCTGTTAATCAAAGAGAAGAAAATCAAAAAGCAGAAAGCACTGCCGCCGATTGCTGAGGATGAAAAGCCGTTTGAGCTGCCTAAGGGGTGGGAGTGGTGTCGAGTACAAGATGTAGCCCAATTCACTACATCAGGCTCACGCGATTGGGCTAAGTATTACTCTGACTCTGGAGCATTATTCGTAACTATGGGTAACTTATCTCGCGGAAACTATCAGCTTCGGTTAGATAATTTGAGATATGTACAGCCCCCAGAAGGAGGAGAAGGTTCACGCACCAAGCTGGAAGCACATGATTTACTTATTTCAATTACTGGTGATGTTGGGAATTTGGGATTGATACCAGAAGATTTTGGTGAAGCTTATATCAATCAACATACTTGCCTTCTTAGGTTTATGTTTGAATGCCAGGATAAATATTTTCCTGATTTTATGAGATCGCCTTTGGCTAAGTATCAGTTCGATGCTCCACAGCGAGGAATCAAGAATAGCTTCCGGTTGAGTGATGTTGGTGAAATGCTTCTACCGTTGCCGCCCCGGGAAGAGCGCAAAAGAGTGGCTAAAAAGGTTGAAGACTTAATGATTATTTGTGAGCAACTCAAAGCTTGCTTAAAAGATTCTCAAACAATACAACTACACCTAACTGACGCTATTATTGAGCAGGCGGTGTAACTATCTACCTTTACTACTAGTTATCTAAGCTGTTTCTCAGTAAGAGCTTATAGAATAAGAGAAGAATATAAAATGAATAGCGTGTTAGACAAAATTGATGAAATTATGGCCATGTCTACTTTGCAGGATGCCACACGGTCTCAACTTGAAAATCATCGTGAAATGTACAAGCGAAGTGAGCAATATCTTGCAAATAAAGAGCACAAGATTGCGTTCATTGGCAATGTAGGAGCAGGGAAAACAACGTCGATCTGTCACTTGTTAGGGTTAATTGATAATGGAAACCCAGTACTCAGCACTGGTTCTGGGCGAACAACGTTATGTGAAGTTCACATCAAGAATGCTCCTGAAGTAAAGATTGAAGTAATACCTTATTCGGAAGATGAGTTAAAAAGTTTTCTTAACGATTTCGCGCTTTTTCTTAAGTCTGATGATGGTGAGCGTGAGCAAGAGGGATTTAAGTTAAGCGCTGAAATTGAAAGAGCTTTACGTAACATGCTTAATCTGAAAATCGATCGTAAAAGAATAGATGGTAAGCGGATTGCAACGGATAATGCCAAGCTTTACGCTAATGAATTCGATAGTGTAGACGAACTGTACGAAGAGCTAGTTAAGCGTATTGACATCCCATCTCGTACGCAAACTAGTTTTATAAATCATGATAACCAGGATGACATGTCTTGGTTGCATGAAACATTTAAGTTGCTCAATAGCGCTACTCATAAGAACGTGAGTTTAGCGAAACGTATTACACTTTTTGTACCAGATCTTGATGACGGAGATCATGGATTTTCAGTGACATTTGTTGACACAAAAGGTGTTGACCAGACAGTGAATCGCACAGATCTTGATAGTTGCTTAACGAGCGATAAAACTGTCAGCGTCTTTTGCTCAAGATTCAATGACGCTCCTGACCAAACCTGCTCAAAGATGATCGACAGTGTGATTAAAGCAGGGCTTAAATCTAGATTGAATGAAGAGGCATTATTGCTAGTTCTTGACCGTGCTGGTGAAGCAGAAGATGTTATGGACTACGACGAAGCGGTAGGCGATAAAGAAGATGGCCGCGATATTAAAGCAGACCAAATTAAAGGAGAATTGTCTCAAAGATATGCTGTACGTGACTTAGCTGTTGAGTTTTTTGATGCGAAGCAGGATGCTTCAGATGAGATATTATCTTTATTAATAGAGAAGATTGCCTCTCTACGTACTCAACATGGAATGTTCCAAAGAGATATTTATGAAGCAGTTATAGAAATTGAACATGAAATAAAATCTCAATCTTCTTTAGTTGCAATGGAACAAGTGACAAAAACATTGAAGCCTTGGCTAAAAAAGTCAATGGCCTGTTCACCGGCGCTGAGTGAATTTTTCGTACCTTTAGTCAGTACTATTCGTTCGAAAGGCACTTATGCTGCTAGTGTGAGAGCCAGTGTGAACAGAGATGGTGATTGGCACAACCTAGATTATTATCAAGAACTTGCTGTTGCAGCGCGTGGGCAATGTGTTTTAAAAATAGGTCCATTAAAAGATGAACTAATTACATTGATTGATAATATGTTACTGCAACCTGATTTGAAGCTGGCGTTTTCGTTGCTTAAACAATTAAAGCATACGACCGAAGTTCGCCTTGATGCAATATCACAATTGGCATTAGCGAAAGGCCGTTCAGTGTATGAGAGTCAGATTAAATCTGATGACGATTTTTGGGAAAAAAATTATAACGAATGGGGTAAAGGTCCTGGTTATAAGAACCGTATTTCCGACCATACTAATGAATGGTTCAAAAAGAATGATTACAGTGGTTTTGAGTTTGAAGTTTCCCGTAAACTAGTCGAACAGTGGGAGAGCTATATTAACGAGATTGAACAGTTAATTGCCCCTAGATTACAGTAATCTTGTAGAGATCGATAATGAGCCTTTATAGCATCGCTAATAAAAACCTGACGGCTTTAACGCCTACCACCTTTGCAGCCGAAGGGCTGCAAGAGCGTCAAGACCTGCAAGAAGCGCTTAAAGGCTACATTGATGCTATTGCGCCTGATTGCCTAGTGATTTCTGAAGAGTTCTCCGACTGGGAAGATAGTCGTCGCCGTATTGATCTGTTAGCCATCGACAGAAACGCAAACTTGGTGGTCATTGAACTAAAGCGTGATGATGTAGGCGCTCATATGGAACTTCAAGCCCTTCGTTACGCAGCCATGATCTCTACCATGACGTTTGAAAAAGCGTGTGACTACTTCGAGCAATATATCGAGAAAGAAGGTCTCGATATCGTTGCAAGACAAGAAATTCTTGATTTTGTCGATTTAGATGAAGGCAGCCTTGACGACTTTGGTAACGATGTTCGAATTGTTCTAGCATCCGCTGATTTCGGTAAAGAGCTGACTACCTCGGTACTATGGCTACGTGACAAAGGCATCGACATTAGTTGTGTACGTTTAGCCCCTTATCGCTACAAAGATGATGTATTAATCAACGCCGAGCAAATTATTCCCGTGCCAGAAGTCGAAGAGTATCAAGTAAAATTCCGAGAGAAGCGAGCTGAACAAAAAGCCAGTAGCAAGTACGAAGATAAAGATTACTCGGTCTATTCGTATAAAGGTAACACTTATAATAAGCGTCACCTCTCTTATGCTCTGCTAAGTGACTGGATAGACAAGCACCAACCGCAGAGCCTAGAGCAGCTTCAGGAAGCATTTGATGGAGCGTTGAGGAAGTCTGTATTTGCATTGGTGTCTGACATCCCAGAAAAGCGCTACAAGCGTTTCCACATCAAAGAAGAACATCAAATAGAATTAGAATCGGGTGAAGTTATTGCTATCTCCAACCAGTGGGGGATGGGTAATATTTTTAAGCTCATCGAGCGTGTGAAGCAAGACGGCTTTGATGTGACTCAATGCGAGTAACGGATACTAAGAGCCTCACTGAGGCCGTTTTTGAGCTCAACTAAGGAGAACCTAGGAATCAGTTTCTAGTCACAATTTGGCTCCATAGAATTTGAATTATTGGGATTAACAGCAATACTAAAACTTAGAATTTCTAAGTTTTAGTGGTGACATGTGAAAACGGACATTCAACTTTACCCTGACGAATCGCTCGAAAGCTTCTTGTTGCGTTTATCGCAAGAGCAAGGTTACGAGCGATTTTCTCATTTCGCCGAAGGTATCTGGTTCGACACCATGGATCAGCATGAAGCGATTGCTGGTGCTTTCCCGCTAGAGCTCAACCGAGTTAATATCTACCACGCTCAAACCACAAGCCAAATGCGGGTACGGGTTCTTATCCACCTTGAGAACCAATTAAAGCTCAATAACTTTGGTGTATTGCGCCTAGCGCTATCACATTCAAAAGCTCAATTCTCTCCGCAATACAAAGCTGTTCATAGATTTGGTGTCGACTACCCTTTTGCTTTTGTTCGCAAACGCTTCACGCCTATTTGCCCTCTGTGTGTTAACGAAGCACCCTACATTCGCCAGCAGTGGCAATTTATCTCTCACCAAGCTTGTGAACACCATGGCTGTAAACTGGTTCATCACTGCCCTGAGTGTAAATCGAGACTTGAATACCAAAGTACCGAGAGTATTGGCCAATGTGAATGCGGTTATGAACTCCGAAACTCGCCAGTAGAGGATGCGCCAGAGGTTGAGGTGTTGGTCGCTCAATGGTTGTCAGGAAGTGATTCAAAACCCTTGGGATTATTGAAAGCAGAAATGACGTTATCTGAGCGTTATGGTTTTTTTCTTTGGTATGTAAATCGTTATGGCGATATCGATGACCTCAGTTTTGAGTCATTCATTGAATATTGTGGCGCTTGGCCAATGTCATTGTGGCAAGACCTCGATGCTTTGAAAGAGAAGGCAGAACTTGTTCGAGTAAAAGATTGGAAGAAAATGTTTTTCAATGAAGCATTTGGTGCTCTGCTTAAAGATTGCCGTCAGTTACCCAGTCGGCAGTTGAGTCACAATATAGTGCTTGCACAGATGTTAGCTTACTTTACAAAGCTAATGGCAACAGTGCCCTCAAGCGGCAAAGGAAATATCGGTGATGTACTGCTCAGCCCCTTAGAAGCTTCTACATTGCTTTCTTGCACCACCGATGAAGTGTATCGGCTGTATGAGTTTGGTGAGATTAAAGCCGCGATCAGGCCGCGAATGCATACAAAGATAGCGAGTCATGAGTCGGCGTTTACTTTAAGAAGTGTCATCGAAACAAAGCTGACTCGAATGAGCTCTGAAAGTGATGGTTTAAGTGTATATCTACCTGAGTGGTAATTATGACGAAATTAAGTGGCTTATTAGCAATTGAAGACGAGGCAGTAAAGCAGTCTGCTTTAAAGAAGATGTTCATGCCCTATACGGAAGATGTCTGTGTTGAAGGGTATGAAAAAGAAGCATTAACGATCTTGCTTAATCTCAGTTCAAGCCATCAAGCGGATAGATGCTCTGATTGGTTGGATGTTGCTCGTGCTAAAAGGCATTTAAAAGCGACTGAGAACCTAGAGGCATCTCTTGATGAAATCAAATGGTTCCATACTCATAATCTCAAGTTTCCAGACTGCCGAGTTAAAGATCAGCGGATAGTTGCACAGCCTCTTACGACAACCGAGTCGTTTATTTCAAGCTCAGTACTAGAGCAACGATTGGGATGGTCGCATAGCCCTGCGCAGTATCGTCATGTATTGTGGTTACTAAGCTCATTCAGTTGGCAATCAGAGCCTGTGTGTATTATTTCTCTAATTAAGCAAGAAAACTCAGTTTGGCTAGAGCTGCTTAAAGAGTTCGGATTGGAGGCTGAGTCACTTTCTCGATTACAACTTACGCTGGCAAAAGACCTTCCTGATAGCTCCTTTCCCAACAGTGTTAGTACTTACAGTAAGCAACTACAATTTCCATGGAATGGTGATTACGTTTCGGTCACACCTGTGGTTAGTCATACCACTCAATGTGAGTTAGAAATAAAAGCGAGAAGTCGTGAAAGTAAACTCAAATTTGTGTCTTCTTCACAGCCAAATCCACAAAATAATGGGAATCTGTGTGGCAGTTTAGGTGGGCATATGAAAGTCCTAAACTATCCGCTAGACGTTAAACCAGCGCAGGGTGGGACGTTACCTGAAAGTCGCAAAAAGAGTGGCCGCTACTTTGATGACTATCAGGTAACTAACGCCAAAATTTGTCAGGTGTTAAATCACTTAATTGGATCAGAACCATCAAAAACACAGAAGCAAAGAGAGAGCACTCGTAAGGTTAGAAGTAAGATATTGCGAAAGCAGATAGCCTTGTGGATGCTTCCATTAATGGAGTTAAGAGATATTGTTGATGCTGACCCTAATCAACAGAAATTGGAACATGATGACACTTTGGCTCAAGCCTTTTTGGCGTTACCTGAATCGGATCTAGGCTCCTTAGCTAGTGAGTTTAACCGTCACTTGCATCTCACGTTTCAGAATAATAAGTATGCCGCAAAGTTTGCTTATCACCCTAAGCTTATGCAGGTCGTCAAAGCCCAAATTGTATGGGTCCTCGAACAACTCAGTAAACCAAATGGCAATGAAGATAAGGTAACGGGTGAGCAGTATATCTATTTGTCATCAATGAGAGTGCAAGACGCGGTCGCAATGAGTAGCCCATATCTGTGTGGTGCTCCTTCTTTGGCGGCTATTTGGGGGTTCATGCACCATTACCAAAGAGAGTTTAATAAGCTAGTTAATTGTGATTCCCCGTTTGAGTTTTCGAGTTTCTCTTTTTATGTTCGAAGCGAGAAGATTCAACCGACAGCGAAGCTTACCGAACCCAACTCAGTTGCCAAAGCACGAACGGTTTCTAACGCGAAGCGACCAACTATTCGTAGTGAACGATTAGCGGACCTAGAAATAGACTTAGTTATCAGAGTCCATAGCGACAGCCGAATTTCAGATTTTAAGTACGCGCTTAAAACGGCACTTCCCGTTGCTTTCGCCGGAGGGGCATTATACCAACCACAGCTATCGACGCAGATTGAGTGGCTAAGGACGTTTACCAGTAGGAGTGAGCTTTTCCATGTCTTAAAAGGGTTACCAGCATACGGGCGATGGTTATATCCAAGTGAAAAACAGCCGAGTGATTTTGATGAGCTAGAAAGTTTAATCACTAAAGACGCTGATAACTTACCAGTTTCTATTGGCTACCATTTGTTAGAACGTCCAACTAAACGGGGCAACTCAATCACCAGTTGTCACGCTTATGCAGAGAATGCGATAGGGCTTGCTCAGCGAGTAACCCCGATAGAAGTACGTTTTAGTGGAAGAGATCACTTTTTAAAGCACGCCTTTTGGTCGATAGAATGCAGTAGCGAAACTATTCTTATAAAAAACTATAGGGATTAATCGTTTATGGAACTTTGCACTCAGCTGAACTATGTTCGATCACTCTCTGCTGGCAAAGCATATTTCTACTATCTATCTAAAAGTGGTGAGATGTGTCCCCTTGAAATTGATAGAACTAGGTTGCGAGCACCAAAAGGTGGTTATGCAGAAGCATATAAAGGGGGCAAGTTCGTAAAAAAGAATGTTGCTCCACAAGATTTAGCTCACTCCAATCCTCAGTTCATCGAAGAGTGTTATGTAAAGCCAGGTGTCGATGATATCTATTGTGCATTCCCCCTTCGAATTCGAGCAAATTCTCTAACCCCAGATATCTGTAGTGACGATGAAGTCCGCTCTAAACTTTCGTTACTGGCTAATACTTATAAAGAGCTCAATGGGTATCAGGAGCTCGCTCATCGATACGCAAAGAATATACTGCTTGGCCGTTGGCTTTGGCGCAACAGAGAGTGTCGGAACCTGTCGATAGAAGTGACCACCAGTGATTCGCAAACCTTGATTATAGAAAACGCAACAAGGCTTTCTTGGTATGGTCATTGGGATGAGGCTTCAGCAGAATGCCTAGAAAAGCTCACAGCCTATTTGATGCGAGCTCTGGCTGACCCAACCGAATATTTCTATATGGATGTCAAAGCTAAAATTGGAGTTGGTTGGGGAGATGAGGTTTACCCAAGCCAAGAGTTTTTAGATAGCCGAGAAGATGGTGTTCCGACTAAGCAGTTAGCTACCGTCGAACTATTGAACGGAAAGGAAACCGTTGCGTTTCATGGTCAAAAAGTTGGAGCCGCATTGCAATCGATTGACGATTGGTGGCATGAAAACGCAGATAAACCATTAAGAGTGAACGAATATGGGGCAGATCGAGAATACGTTATAGCAAGGCGACACGTGTCCCATGGAAATGATTTTTACCAATTAGTCAGAAATACAGAGAACTGGATTGAAAGCATGACAGCTTCTCAAGTCATCCCAAATGATGTGCACTTCATCATGTCTGTCTTGATCAAAGGCGGCCTATTCAATTGTTCTAAAGCGAAGTAAGGGATAGATATGACTAAGCGTTACTATTTCTTAATACGTTACATGCCTGCACAAGCCGACCATGAATTATTGGCAGGACGGTGTATATCCCAAATGCACTTGTTTATGGTCAATAACCGACAAGCCATGAATAAAATAGGTGTGAGTTTTCCGGACTGGAACGAATCTACAGTTGGCCAAACCATTGCCTTTGTTGCTGAAGATAAAGAGATGATGATTGGACTCGCTTTTCAGCCCTATTTCTCTGTGATGGTAAATGAAGGTTTATTTGAGATTTCTAGTGTTTGTGAGGTGCCTGACACTGCGGTTGAGGTGAGGTTTACCCGTAACCAAACGATTGGGAAAAGCTTTTTAGGCTCTAAGAAACGCCGAATCAAGCGTAGCATGGCGAGAGCCGAACTATCTGGTGTTGAACCATCATTACCAGAAACTAACGAAGATCGTGTAATAGATAGTTTTCATCGAATTCCCGTTTCTAGTGGCTCATCAGCGCAAAATTATATTTTATTTATCCAAAAGGAGTTTCATGGTGAGTGTGTTGCCGCAAATTTTAATAGTTATGGTTTAGCCACCAATCAAGAGAGAAAAGGCACGGTTCCAGAGTTACGTGTTTGACCCTTTTTTGACAGCCCGTTTTTAGAGATTTAAAAACAAGGACTTACAGAAGTAAGAAGAAAAAGGGTATTTTATGGATTTGCGATGTAAAACCCGTGGAATTAACAGCTTAGCGACTATAGTTAACAGTGTCCTGCCGCATAGGCAGCTAAGAAAATGTCGCGCACATAAGGTTGAAACCCGGTTAAGTGTCCTGCCGCATAGGCAGCTAAGAATAGGCCAGGAAGAAAGCAACCAGCCTGCTGAGCAAGCAGTTAAGAATCAAAACCATCATGTTTAGGCTTGATGGTTTTTTATTAGTTGGTCGATTTTATCCGAGGTGTTTTTTAACACGGAAGTTTCCAGAATCTTCATAGGTTGAATTAGCCAGGCTTATCATTTTACCAACATATCCCTATAATACTTTTGAGGTTGTAGTAAACAAGAGACACGGTATGAGTAAAATTATCAAGGCAGCTTTTGATGGCAGTGCTAATGATAGTATAAGCGATATCATTGCTAAAGTTATGGCACTTCGTCTGGAAGAATCAGAGTATAAAAATGACGAATTTTATCTATCAGATGAAAACTATGAATTAGCGAATATTATTATTGGTCAACTAGATGATCAAGCCCAAAAGCTAAGGGAGGCTTATCGCGAGATAGAACGATCAGCGCATGTTGAGAGCTACTTTGACAGCTTAACTATTGATGAGCTGCTTGTTGCTAATAGTTGTATCCGAGAGTTTGAAATGATTCTCAATGCAAAGTATTACACCATGAGTGGTTGCGTTATCGTTTCAGGGGCGTCAGTGATGCAAATAATGAAACAGATTCGTATGTCAGCAGCTAAGTTACGTAGAGTTATTGGTGATCTGATGTCTGTCGAGCGCCAACTTCGAGTTGCTTCAACGAACAAATATGACAGTAGCTTTGAGATGACTAGTGATAAAATCACAAAGCTCAAATTAGCAACAGAAGCAGCGATCACCAGTCATAGCTGAGGTAGGTTTTAGTTGGAAAGCCTCTATTAATTATAATTTACGGCTTGTTGTTAGCTTTTCTCATAGTAATGATCTTGTTTGGGGAGCACAAAAGGACTATCTGATCCGCCCCACTATCATTGGATATCAGTTAGGCCACTCCATACCTAAAGCTATCCGAGGTTTTATAATTTGGCACAAAACTAAACTCGATTTTGTCCACAAGCTTCTCTGGTTGAATTTTTACCCGTGGCACTTTCTAACTCGAAAGTGCCCCATTCCAATTCGGGATGCATGTCTGTCACACTTCAAGGCTAGCCATTTGGTCTACATTTTCTAACCAGTGCAGTGTCTAGTGAAGTGCGGGCTAACCAAATGGCTCTTTCCTTAGTTGTTCACTACCAGATCATTGGTTTGGGTCACCCGCAGCCCTATAGAGTCTCTAGTTTTACTAGATCACACTTTGTTATATATCTCTAAGCTCGCACCTTCAATGGAATAGCCTGACTCGACCCCTATGTCATCAGAAATTACTGTTTCTGTTTTCAAGGTTCCTGTGATGTAAACGATATCCCAAAGGTCTTTAGTTGGAGTCCCTTCTTCAAACTTGACGTAAATAATCTGGTTTGGAGGTGGTGGTGGAACGTGAATACACGCACCATAAAAGGGAACCAAAAGAAACTCAGAGATTGACTCTGAGTCCCCTTCTAATGGAATCACGAAACCCGGTATTTTGACGTTGCTGCCATTCAGTTCTGGACGAACACTTCCCACTAGAGCCTGCTGAGCAACATTCGCACTATGGTCAAGGGCAGCAAGGGTTTCATCGCTGACGCGTGCACGTTCGCTTTCTGGGATCAGATCAAGCCACTCAATTTCTACCGTATTTTCATCGCGCACTTGGTTTGCTGCAAAAGAGGCAGAGCTGAATGTCACCATGATCAAAGAAGCGATGAACAATATGTGTTTCATATATTAACCTTTGTATTGTACATAACCCTTGTGCTGCACAGATTTGCGCGTCGATGGAAATTGCCACCGGTTTAAGGGGGATTAAGCCGATGGCGAGGGACAAAGCGAGCTAGGGCTTATTTCACTTGGTACTTGCTGTTAGTACGGATGTAGATTGTTGCCTCAGAGTCCCCCGTGTTGGTGATGTTATGAGAGAACTTGCCCTCAGATTCCACGTAGCTTCCCGGGTTTAAAGTAAGATTGCTGCTTTGTTCTTTTGAGTTGTACTCAATCGAGCCTGCAATCACAACGGCGCGGAACTCACTTGCGTCCGTGGTGATTTTTCCTTCAAAGCCGGCAGGCAGTTTGATCATTGAACCACCCATGTCAGAAGTGCTACCCCAAACATACGTTGATTGAACACCGTCTACTTTGATATCGTGAAGATCACTGCTGTTTAGCCACACGATATTGTCTTTATGCAAGTTTAGAGGACGTTCGCCATTATCGAACTTCTCTTCAGATGGTTGAACTAGATATGGACCCGCATCAATCTCAAGGTAGATTAGGTTTGTTTCACCGTTTGCGGCAGTGGTGTGGTCTTCACCTGCTGGTTGCGTCCAGAACGAGCCTGTTGGCATCCACATCTTTTCTGATGTTGGATCGTCATTATGCATTTGACCTTCAATGACCACACCGCGGTACGTGATGTTATGAATGTGCGGTGGTGACTCAAAACCCTTGTTAAAGCGTACCAACATACCTGTTGCGGTATCCGTTGTACGGTCACCCCAAAGGTCCGCAGCTCCCGGGCTAAGTACGCCGCGCAAAGGGTTTAGATAACCCCACTCAATATCGTTTACCGCGACAACTTTTGAAGAACCTTCATCGGCAAAAGAAGGTGTAGTAAGTAGCGTTGCGGCTAGTGCTAATGTCGATGCTTTAAATAATGATTTCATAGTAATGTCTCTGCTGTATTTGCTTGAGATTAATAATATTCAAAATTATTCATTCGATAAACGGGCTAATCTTTAATACACTTTCCTTAAATCGTGGATAATAAAACTGACCATTCGAGTAGTGAAGAGTATAGTGATGAAAATTTCAGATTTACAGGTTTTGTTGAAAGTTGCTGAGCTTCAATCGATTACAGCCGCGGCGAATCAACTTGATATGAGCTCTTCTGCTGCAAGTGTGTCATTAAAACGGATAGAGCAAGAGTTAGGAGCCGAGTTATTTGTTCGAACGACGCGAAAGATGCGCATGACCCCAGAGGGTGAGCGGTATCTACCTTTGTGCCAACAAGCATTGGATTTGTTGCAACAAGGGCAGGTGTTGGTCAATGAAGAGCAGCAATCCATCAGTGGGGAAGTTCGTATCGCGGTGTCTTCTGAGATGGGGCGCAACCTGATGCGCGTTTTGCTTAATGATGTAATGGACAAGCATCAAGAC
Organism: Vibrio sp. 10N.261.51.F11; assembly: GCF_041471665.1. Taxonomy (NCBI): domain Bacteria; kingdom Pseudomonadati; phylum Pseudomonadota; class Gammaproteobacteria; order Vibrionales; family Vibrionaceae; genus Vibrio; species Vibrio sp. 10N.261.51.F11. The sequence continues at coordinate 36,924 of NZ_JBFROW010000031.1, forward strand.
CTGTCATTGAGGCTCCATGTGAGTGATAGCCGAACCGATTTTTACCGCGATGGGGTCGATGTGGCGTTACGAGCTATGACTAAAGGTGCCGCGCAAGAATCCAACTTGTATGGATTTAAGATCTGCGATATCCCTCATGTTCTATGCGCTTCTCCTGATTATATTGAAAATCATGGTCGACCTTTGGTTCCTGATGATTTATATCAACATAAAGCCTTGCTCTACAAACTGTACGAAGTCGTGCACGACGGTTGGGATCTTTATCATGGTGATCAAAAATACAGAATAAAAATGAACAGTGATCGAGCTGTGAATGATGGTGATATTGTTCGTCGGTGGTGTATTGATGGGGTGGGGATAGCGAAGAAATCCGCTATTGATGTCGGTGAAGATTTACTCGCGGGCCGATTAGAGAGGATATTAGTTAATAGCGATATACCACTGACCGAAATGTGGCTGATATTACCGAGTCGTCAGTTGATCTCTCCAGCGATTCGATTAATACGTGATGAGCTAAAAGTCAGGATTCACCAGCTTCGCGACAACTTGCTTGAGCAAGGGTTGATTGAAACTCGTGAATGGCCGTTGGATAACTAGCTATGGTCGCCAATAATTGTTCTAGAGACAAGCTAAACCAGCGTTTGCCATACTTCAGTTAATTCGTCTTTCCCTAATTTAGCAAAAGTGCTAACTCAGAAATGTCCGTGCGACCTGAAGTCGTATGAAGCGTTGTTCACCACGAAGAGTGAACCATCTGTACCACCAGATGCCCCTAAGAGCCTGAATAAAGCAGCGGCTCTGACAATGTAACGAAGCTTGGTCGTTAAACTGAGCGGGAACGGAATCGTGAGAGGACGTTTCTCCTGACAACCACAAGTTGGGTGAGTGCTAGGGGGGCAATATGATGAATGTAATGTGAATCCATTTAAGGCGCGTTATATGATGAAGCAGCGGAAGTGGTTAATACGCTGTAGCCAAAAGGCAACGAGAGTCGGAAAGAGATTGGACATTACTCTTTCGTGGTCATTGCACTCTCCGCACCATTGTGGGCATCTAAGTTGACATTTTACGCGACATACGGAACAGGGTAAGCCTGTATATCTCCCTATGGGAAAGCAGCCTGTGAAGGTTGCCGATAGGTATGCAGGTAAAGGAGGTTAGAAAAAGCGAATGCTACTTTGTAATGAAGTAGATACAGGTTTATATCTGGCGCGAAAGCGAGCTGACTTCTAACTGGTCTCCCGTTGCGAGATAGCTTGAAGAACTTTATTAAAGAAGAAAAGCAAATGATGATTTCGAATGAAATTAGTGCGTCTTCTGACAACGAACCGTGGTTTCTTATTCATCAAGTGGTCATTGGGTCAGTTTTAAAGCTTTGAGTGTGTATCGCAAAGGTAATTTTGTTACTGGGTGCTTAACGGTGCCTTTGTGGAGGCTTGAGCCGTATGCAGTGAAAGTTGCACGTACGGTTCTGAGGAGGGAGGCACCTGGTAACAGGTGCCGCCTATCCGACAGAAGCTTCTTAGCGCATTAACTCATCTCTTGTGATCACCAAGCGATTCTGTCTAGAGGATTAATTGGAGCGTAGTAAATTTACTACGTTGAATCTTAGTCGTTGTTCAAATTTGCAGACTTTCGATGCAATGTTATGCGAACTTATGTTGCAAATTGTACTTTAACTCTTTGATAATTGGTTTGCGTTATGAAGACTTATGTTGCAAGCATCACCTTAAAAAAGCCGCTCTTTATGAGCGGCTTTTTGCTATCTGATGCTTTCTAAAGTGAACACAGTTCGCAATTAGTTTAGTCCACACTGCATACCAAACTATTCGTAAATGCTGTATGAAAAATACTTACTTGCGATTTTTTGATGCTGACCATTGTCGATCAAGCGCTGGATACCGTCATCAATAAGATCTTTGAGTTCATTATCTTGTTTTCGTACCGCGACACCAATACCACGCCCGAACCATTTTTCTTCTGTAAATTTAGGACCCGTAAAGTGGTAGTCCTTACCTTGCTCCGTTTCAAGAAAGCCCGTATTGAGTCCCATAGAACCACCAAACACGCTATCTAGGCGTCCGTTGAGTAAATCGGTAAAGGCTTCGTCGAATGATCCATAACGCTTGATATCTACATTTGGGTAGATCTCGGAAAGGTATTTGTCACCAATGGTAGCGCGCTGAACTCCAATTGTTAGTTCATTTAAGCTGCCGTCATCCATATTGATTTCACGCCCTTTTTCCATGACAAAACGAGTGGGAACTTTAGCGTAAGGCATCGTGAAGTTAACTTTCTTTTCACGTTCTTCGGTAATTGTCATAGCCGCTATAATTGCATCGTTTTTACGGCTTAAAAGCGAAGGGATAATTCCGTCCCAGTCAGTTTTTGAGATGATACATTTTACTTCTAATTCGACACACAAGGCGTTGGCTAAATCGACTTCAAACCCCTCTAATTCACCATCTTGCGTTGTCCAGCTGAATGGTGGGTATGCTCCTTCCACCGTAAATCGGATTTGCTTCCAATCTTTTGCGTAAGTAAATACTGAGAAAACACTGACGAATACAACAAATATCCACTTCATTTTTATTTCCTTATAGTTTTAATGGATAAGTCGGTTAATCAAATGTTAAAGAATATCAATGTTAATGCATATCATTGTGAGCAAAGGCATTAGATAACTTCTGGAGCTCTTGCTTCCCAAACTAACTACACGACTTTTTCTTATCTAAATTTCTATTTATATCTTTCATAAACAGTAGCTTGCTGTACTTCTCGCAAGATCTTTAAGATACTCACCTTTGATTTATGTTGCATCTGAAACAAAAATCAATACAATGAGCGCATTATTTTGTTGTAGGTGAAACATTATGGCTAATAAAGCGTATCAATGGATGCTCTATCTAACACTTGGCACCAGTGCCTTGTTTGCTCTTTTCTTGGTGGCAAGTGACAACCTTGCGCCGTTCACAACTCAAGCTCAATTGCACATTCCAACCAGCCGTATTGCTGCAGAAGTGTCGGCGCCAGTGGTGGAGTTGGCTGTTAAGAATGGTCAGGATGTAAAAAAAGGGGAACTGCTAGTTCGCTTAGATCCAACTCGTTTTGAATTGGCGTTAACTCAGGCTGAAGCGGCTTTGGTTGAAGCAGAGCAAAGCTATGAAGCAAACAAGCAGCACTTGCATGGCGCGGAAGCGACGTTACGTCAGCGCCAACACGAAGCTCTGAATGCCGAGAGAAAATTGAAGCGTAACCAGCAATTGATTTCGAGAAAACTTGTTAGCCAAGAAACGCTAGACGATAGCCGATCGGACACGATTGTAAGACAGCAAGCCGTCGAAGCTGCGCAAGCCGATATTGAGCAGATAAAAGCTGAGCTTGAGAAAAGCAGCGACAACGGTGCTTTGGCTGTTGCTCGAACTCGCGTTGAACTGGCGCAATTGGATTTGGACAAAACGACAATCGTCGCGCCTGTTGATGGCGTAATCAGCAATCTCAACCTTAACTCAGGAACCTATGTTGGCGCTGGCAGCCCCGTTTTGTTTTTGGTTGATCGCCAGCATGCTTGGATTAACGCAGACTTCAACGAAAAGGGCAGTGCAAATCTGACTGCGGGAACAACCGTTCGTTTGGTGTTTGATGCAATGCCTGGTGAGGTGTTTGAGGGAAATATTCAAGGTCGTGAACTGGCTATCTATGATGCGAGCAGCGACAACAGCGGCCTCGCGAAAGTCGTGAATGATGATCGCTGGATTCGAGACCAACAAAAAGTGCGTACACAAGTAACGTTGCCGTCACTTGATCACTCATTGTTCTCAGGCTCTAAAGTGAGCGTGATGGTGGTGCCTGAAGCGACGTTTTGGGATGTGATCGGAAGTGCATGGATGGAAGTGCTAGCTCGCATTCGTTACCTAGTTTAACTGTGCTCTTCAATCATCGACTAACTGACTACCCACTGACGAAATAACGATTTACGACCTAAGAGGCAGATTATGAATAACGAAGTTCGAGGCCCGATTAACTGGTCTGAAGTAGCTTGGATCAGCGCTATCGTGTCTTTGGGTATGTTGGCTCAACTTTTGCTACAGCTAGGTGTTGCGGCGTACCTCGCTCTTTATCCGGTAATGGCGGCGACCAAGATTAACGACTACTCAGTGAGAGGTATGCTCAAAGCGTTTCTCCCTATCTTGGGTGTCGCTTGTGTGGCTCTGCTTGTCGATCAGTTATTTGCCTCACACCCGGCAGTGGTTTGGGGGATCAGTTTATGGGTATTTGATTTAGCAAGAAGGTGGGCCGACACGCCTGCCAAACTTGGGAAAATCTACATCCCATTGCTCAATTGGTTTTTGGTGATTGTGTTTGCACAACATGGCCCAATGCCGATGACGGACTGGGTTCGCGATATAGCAGTGAGCATGGTGACGACCATGGTTGTGGTGAGATTTGTGATGCTGTTCTTAAAGCCGCCCAAAGCGATGTCGCCGCTGCCAATGCAAAGTGTTCCTGTGACGTACCAGCAGCGAGTGATATATGTGGTCATGCTTGGAGTTGGTTTAGCATTTTTGATGATGGTCGATTTGATTGCCGCGACGTTCTGTATGATGCCTGTGATTATTGCGGCTGCGCAAAGTGAACGCATGAACTATCAAATGGTGGTGAAAAACTGTTTACAAGCCCACGTTGGTGGTTGTGCATTGGCGTTGGTCTTCGTAACCTTGTTAGCGGGGCAACACTCCTATAATTGGGTGTATATCATTGGACTAACAAGCTTGGTGACCATGATAGCAATTTGGATCAGCGGCAGTCGTGGTGGCGTGCGAGGTATGCATACTGAAGCGATGTTAGGAACTATGCTACCATTGCAACTCTATGTTTCAGCAACCGATCTTGGTTTGCAAGATACCTACTTTCGTGCAGAGTTAATGTCCATCGTGTTGGTATTATTAGTGGTCTGCCAAGGAATTATATATGGAAAATCAACCAGCATTATCCATCACCGGAATTGATGCACTCGACAGCAATCCTATGTTCTTAATGGGCTTTGCTTACAAACAGTTTCGAGCTCAAGTCACCGCTGAGATGGGCACCACTTCGGGCATTTCTCTAGAGATGTTTGGTGCGCTTCGAGTGTTAGATAAGCATGGCAAAATCACTCAGCAAGAGTTAACCAATTACTTGCTTCGAAATCGCTCTGTGACCAAGCGTTTGGTTGATAACGCGATTAAGCTGAACCTTATTGAGGCCAGCAAGAGTGAAACGAACAAAAAGGTAAAACTTCTTTCTTTAACGGAAGAGGGCAAGAAGCTTGCCGAATATTGTGAGCCTATGGTCGATAGTATCAGCGAGCAGTTTCAGAGTGCGTTGAGTGAAGACGAATCCAAGCAGTTACAGACCTTGTTGGCTAAGCTTGTAAAAACAGACCAATTCGTCGACTGATTATGCGATCGAAGGTGTGGGTCTAATAACAATCGAATAAAGAGTAAGTGACATGACATACAAAATATTAGCGATGCTAATGATTAAGCTGTTGTTTACGTTTCGTGGCAGTAAACCTACGTCTAAAATCCCCGCCTCTGACTTTGATGCCGAACGCTTCGCTGGTACATGGTATTCCGCTTGTTTTATCCCGCATCCATTGCAATCAAAGCTCGGTTCTTTGTCGTTTAGCTTTTTATTTGAATCTGACGGTAATCTTAAGCTGACAACTCGAGGCTACAACGCGAAAAAGAATGAGTGGAAGACCAAAGAACAAGCCGCAACATTTAAGGGCTCTCAAACCGAAGCGTGGTTTTCAGTCGAAGCGAATAGCCCTTATGAGAAGCAGAGAAAGGTAATTTTCTTGAATGAAGATTACACTCAGGCTTTGTTGGTGGGTCCTACCAAAAATACCTTACAGATCTTGTATCGCACTGCAGAGTTCACCAAACAAGACTTAGACTCGCTGATTGAACGGGCGCAGAGCATGGGTTTTAAAACCAGTAAGCTAGTTCGTGTGTCACAACATATCAATGATGTGCCTGAACAATAAAGTAAGTTCGGCTAGTCCTGACTAGGTAGCTCGGCTAATAAGCAAACAACATTGCTAACCCGTTCTAATTCGCAGGCAACACTACTGCCGATGCTTCTTCGTCTGAATCTTCTTTGTCTTCTACTTGGTCAGCAACCCAATCGATTGTCTTTGTTAGATAAAGTTTGTTGGTTTCGGTGTCACACCAACTCTTGGATAATCCTCTTCGATTGAATTCACTGCCAATTGCTGCGAGTGTCTGGTTACTTGAGCGCCCGTAATACAAGGTGTCGCACAGTTGTAGGTTCGACATGGATTGTGGGTACGTATTGACCGACGAGGAGTTCATGCTCAGTGCTTTTGATTGGTTATGAGTGCACCCTGTAAGGCTCAGGAAAAAGAAAAGGATTAGCGTATTTTTCATGTTGTATCAGGTCTGTTGCCGATGATTTGAAGACAGTATTGGCATGTAGAATTAAATTATTGTCAATTTTTCGCCAACTATTTATAGACCAAGACTTTCCTCCCAGTTAGAGAGCGTTATTAAGCCAACGACAAAAACGGTATTAACAAACAAAAGCGCAATTTTGTACAAAAGCTGAAAGAGACTATAGAGTAGACTGATAAGTCGCTCGATAATCAACAGGCTTGGGAATTGTTATGGAGAACAAGAAACGCTCTAAAGAAAAGGCCGAATATAAGATAACCGAAGAGCTCGGCGGCCTTGAAATTCTTAATGCTGAATACGAAAAGCAGAACTTCTCGCGCCATAGTCACGAGGGCTACACGCTGGGAGTCATCGAGCAGGGCGCTCAGCGTTTCTATCGAACGGGCGGACATCATATTGCACCACAAAATGCGATTATATTGGTCAATGCCGACGAAGTTCATAGCGGTCACTCCGCTACTGAAGGCGGTTGGGCGTATCGAGCCATGTATCCACTCCCAGAGCAACTTGCCAAGATTACTCAAGAGCTTAACCTACCCAATTACGGCGCGCCTTACTTCCCAAGAGCGGTTGTTGAAGATCCTGAACTCGCTAATCAATTGAGGCTGGTCTTCAACACGATTGATGAATCCGACAATCGCCTGTTAAGAGAGACCTTGATGTACGGGATGTTGGTTAAGCTGATTAGCCGACATGGAAAATCGCCGCTTAACCCTCAACTCGATGGGAAAACTCAGCGCCAGCTTGTCTTGGTTAAAGAGTTCTTAGATGACTTTCCACAAGCCGATGTGTCCCTAGAAGAGCTATCTAAGTTAGCGGCATTGAGCCCGTTTCACTTAGTGCGTTCTTTTCAAAAAGAGTTTGGTCTTCCGCCACATGCGTATCAAATCCAATCTAGGTTAAGGCTTTCGCGCAAGTTATTGAAACAAGGACATACCATTTCAGATACCGCGCAAGAGTGTGGCTTTCATGACCAAAGCCATTTTCATCGACACTTCAAAAAGGCCAATGGCTACACGCCGGGGCAATACATCAAAATGCTCTAAATCGGACACCTTAATTCGTTCGCGAAATCGAGCAAGTTTGTACAATCGAACCGACTCCACTCTTCTTACATTGAATAGCAAATGTGAAGAGAGAAAAGAATGATATGGATAGCGAAACAATGGATAGACGAACACAGTTATGGAAAGGCGTTTTAGCGGGAATGCCCTTGAGCATTGCAGTAATCCCTTGGGGAATTCTAGCCGGTTCATATGCGATAGATGCCGGATTGAATCAACTTCAAGCGCAAGCGATGTCGGCTATTTTGTTTGCTGGCTCAGCGCAACTTGTCGCTGCGGGTATGTTCAAAGCGGGTATTGGTTTAGGCACTATGTTGTTGACCACACTGTTCATCACCTCAAGACACTTTCTGTATAGCGTATCGATGCGTGACAAAATCAGCCATCTTCCTGCGCGTTGGCGTCTATTACTCGGATTTTGGCTCACCGATGAGCTGTTCGCGATTTGTAGTGGGCAGTCTCAGAAGGAATTTAATCGCTGGTATGCTGCGGGTGTAGGCGGCGGTTTTTATCTTGTTTGGAATATCGCGAGCTTTGTTGGCATTGTCGCGGGAAGCCAAATTCCATCACTTAACGAGATTGGGCTCGACTTCGCGGTCGCAGCAACCTTTATTGCGTTAGTTTTTCCATTAATCAGAACAGTGCCTGTCGTCGTATGTGTGGTGGTTTCATTGGTCACTTCAGTTGCTATGTCGGTTAACAATATTGAGGGCGGGCTAATGATTGCAGCGATTGCCGGAATGTTAGCGGGCTTTATCAGCGAATCGTTCCAAGAGCGAAACAACGGTAACAAGACAATCGTGGAGGGGAAATAGAGATGATTTGGTTAACGATATTCCTCATGACTGCGATTGTTTTCTTTAGTCGGTATTTGTTTCTTGAGCCTGCAATCCCGCTTCGACTCAATCAAACCGCAAGGCGCCTATTGCGCTATTCAAGCCCAGCGGTGCTGACTGCGATTTGGGGGCCAATTGTATTTGCTCCTGAACAAACATTTTGGCCAAGCCTTGAAAACCCATACTTAATAGGCGCGGTGGTCACAGGTCTGTTGATTTGGAAAACAGGCAATGTGTTGCTAACGATCGGCGTCAGCATGGCGGTGTTTTTGTTCTATAACCTTGTCGCGGTTGATTTCCTTTTTTCTTGAGCTTCAACGTCAACTTAGGCTTTGTGTTTCTCCTATTCTTTAAGGGCTGTATAAATATGATTACTTGTTATGTTCGATATGTGATTGATCCTAAAAAGGTAAATGAGTTTGAGGCATACGCAAAAATGTGGATTCCACTGGTCGCTAAATTCGGGGGCCAACACAATGGTTATTTCTTACCGTCGGAAGGGGCGAACAATATTGCCTTGGCGCTGTTTACCTTTGAAAGTTTGGCTGCCTATGAAGAGTATCGGATTAAATCGTTGAACGATGCTGAGTGTATTAAAGCGTTTGAATTTGCAGACGAAGTTGATTGCATCGTGAGTTATGAACGCAGCTTTTTTAGACCTGTTTTAGAGTGATAGACCTTGCAACGTATAGCGTGGTGGCATCTAATGTACTGATTCACTGTTTGTGTGTTTAGGTTTTGGTAAGGAGTTAGTTTGGCTAAGAAATATTATGTGGTTTGGAAAGGTCGTACACCGGGTATTTTTACCACTTGGAATGACTGTAAGTCTCAAGTCGATGGCTTTGCTGGTGCGAGATATAAATCGTTCCCAACACTAGGCGAGGCTGAGTCTGCTTTCGGTGGTAAAACGTCGTCTGCGTCAGGTTCTACAGCGACAAAGCCAAACTCTGCGGGTAAGGCGACGAAAGCTAAGGTGCCGCCTCTTTCGGAGCAGCAAATCACTGATATGCCTTTTGATATCAAGATCTTTACTGACGGTGCTTGTGAGCCAAACCCCGGTGAAGCGGGGACGGGTTTAGCGGTATACCGAAACAACCAATTAACAGAATTGTGGTATGGCTTGTATCAACCTGTTGGTACCAACAATACCGCCGAATTACATGGGCTTAAGCAAGCGTTTATTCTCGCAAAAGAGAAGCTAAACGCGGGCCTCTCTGTTGCGATCTATTGTGATTCTAAGTACTCAATTGATTGTATTACTAAGTGGGCAACGGGTTGGGAGAAAAAGGGCTGGACCAAGTCTGGCGGTGAGATCAAAAACCTCGATATTATTAAGCCTGCGTATGCGCTCTACCAAGAACTGGCTTCAAAAATTACCATCTACCATGTGAACGGTCACGTTGGTATTGAAGGTAACGAACTGGCCGATAGAATGTCGATTGTGGCTATTTCATCGAAAGAGCAACAACTCGCTCAATATCGTGACATCGAAGATATTGAGTCTATTTTGGCACTGCGAGCAGGCTAGTTAGGCTTCTTAATGAAAAGCTACTGAAAGCATAAGTCGCGATCATTGGGCAGTGCTAAGTTGAGCGTTACATTTCAAATTGATGTAGCGCTCTTTTGTTTTTGTGGTGCTCCGTTTTCTTATGGAGCTGGGTTCTCTATCCAACGAGATAATTGCTGAGCTTGTTTGATCGAGTTAAAACTGTCTTTCACTCTCTCACGCGCCTTTAAACCCATCGATGCTTTATCGTTGCTGCTTAGCTGCGCGAAACGCTCAATCGCTTCTCTTAATTCTTCCACGTTTTTTTCGTTAACCACAAAACCTGTCTCTGGTGAGACGATCTCTTTGCATCCCATGATGTTGGTGGTAATGACTGGCGTTCCCACAGCCATCGCTTCTTTTAAAACCAGAGGCCCTGTATCCACACATCCGGTTTCGGAAAAACAGAAGGGCGCGATTAGGCTGTCATAATTCGATAGTTTCTCTTTCACCCATTCATGAGGCTTAGCGCCAAGAAAGGTCACGTTTCGAGTGAGCCCTTGCTCTTTGACCTGTAACTTTAATTGTTGCTCTAAATCGCCAGTACCGATGATATCGAGATGAATGTCGAGAGGTTCGGCAATCGGCGCCAATGCATCAATAAGATGGTGGATACCTTTTTGCTCCACTAATCGGCCAAGGAAAATAAAGCGAAGTTGCTTCGTTTCGGTTTTTGGGTTGAGTTGGAATTGTTTAGTATTCACTCCGCAGTGCAGGAGCTTAATGTTTCCTTTCGCCATGGTATTGAAGTCAGCGAGCATGTCTTTACACACTGCAACCACAAAATCACTCGATGAGATTTTATGTTCAATGTCATAAGCGAACTCGTAAACATCATGACCATGAGCAACGAACGAACAGGTGATATTCAGCAGCTTTGCCGCGACGATGGCGTGAGCAGTGGTGTGCTGACAGAAATGCGCGTGAACGTGTTCGACGTCGTTTTCCGCGAGTTGCAGCGCTAATTTAAACCCATAAGCGAACAGTGACTTTTTGGGCATGCTGGTTTGCTTAGAAATAAATGAGACAGCCTTGATGAAACCTATCCAGTTAATGCTGGCGACTTTACCCTTCCGAACATTTTTACCTATTTCGACAATGTCGTAGTCGAACTGTTTTTCACTGTTTTCAATTTTGAACGTCATTACACACACATCGTGCCCACACGCTTTCACAGATTCGACTTCTGTTTGAATGAAGGTCTCACTGAGTACTGGGTAGGTTGGCGCCACAAATGCTACTTTCTTCATTCCTTACTCCTCAAATCCATATGACTAAAGCTATCAAGCCAAGGTAATAACCAATAAAGCAAGATACGAACCAAGATCGAATCGTAGCTTTGGAGGGCTTTCTGATTGCTTTTCGAAGGTTACCCCTTAAGAGGTGGCTCGTTTTCTCAAATTGATAATCAAATTGGAGTTGCAGTTTTTTTGAACATCTGTGTTTGGTCGTCATTTTGAGAATGGACGCGTAGGTGACTGATATAGAGGTGATTTTGTAGTAAGACACTCTCGGCATAGAACATGCAACGTCAGCCATATAACGTATAAATCTGAGGGCGTCATTATGGCTAAAGTAAGTGTTGTTATTCCTACCTACAATTGTTTGGATTACCTGCCGAAAGCGATTGGTAGTGTACTAAAGCAGACTCATCAAGATGTTGAGCTGATTGTCATTGACGATAACAGTAACGATGGAACGTCGACGTATCTTGCTTCTATAGACGATGAACGCATTATTACGTTGTCCACATTGGGTGTTGGTGCGCCTCAAGCGAGAAACCTAGGGATTGAAAAGGCGACCGGTGAATACATCGCTTTTTTAGACGCAGACGATTTCTGGTTTCCTGAAAAAATTGAGCGCCAACTCGAATTTCATCAACGTTACCCTGATCTCGCGATGAGCTTTACTAACTACGAGCATCTTACTGAAGATTACCAAGTAATAGTCGACTGCTTTAGTTACTGGTCGCAGTTTCAAGATCAAGATGAGCTGTTCATCAATATCGAGAACCCGTTGGAGTTCATCATAGAAAATAACGTGATTGGAACATCAACGGTCATGGTGAAAGCGGATGTGTTTTCTCAAACAGACAGTTTCAATGCTGACATCAAGTATGGGGAAGATTGGGAACTGTGGCTTCGAATGAGTGAAAACCATCAGATCGGTGTGTTGAACTCGGTGCAGGTTGGCTACTTGATGAGAGCGAGCTCTGTTACCCAAACTGAAAGTCTTAAATTGAGAAATTTGCAGTCTATAGAGACTATTCTTCAACATTACCAAAATGACAGTCAACGATGGAATCTACCCACTTCTAGCTTCAAAATCGCAAAGGCGAGAATACTGGAAGGTTATGCTGACTATTATCGAGGTTTACAACAGAATAGACAGGCTATTGCCTACAGTTTCCGTTCTTTGGTCATGTCACCTCAAAAACGCACATTGCGACACCTAATTGGAGACTGTAAAAGTTTCCTAAAGCCAGCTTGGTAAGGAAAAGGTGACGACTATGGGTTCTTTAAAGCAGTCGGCTTACTACGCCATCGGTATATTAATGATGAAAGGGATTTCATTGGTGATGATCCCGTACATTACGCACAATATGACGTTGGCAGAGTATGGTTCCTTAGAAGCCATTGTCTTGCTGGCAGACATTGGGACGATATTGTTCAGCTTCGGTATTGTCGATGCCATGTATCGTTATGTGGGTGTCGCCGAAGGTGATGAAAAGCAAAAGCTCGTCTCGAACTGCTTCACATTGAGCGTGCTGGTGTGCGTGCTTGGGGGCGCCTTGATTGCCCTCAGTATGCCGTTGTTAATCTTAATGTTGCCAGTTGAATTCCAGCCTTACCAGATACTGCTTCTGCTTATTCCTACCATGCTCGATGGGGCGATTTCTATCCCGCTAACGCTGATGCGTATGAACGCGATGGCGAAACGTTTTTGCATGCTCAATGTGTTGAAAGCCGGTGTTCAAGCCATCATGACTTTTGTTTTGCTTGAGGCTGGATACGGTATAGATGGCGTGTTGATTTCAGCTGCGGTATCCAGTGTGTTGCTAATGGTTTGTTTAGTGCGTTATCAATGGCAAGAGATGGGATCTTTTGGTTGCTTCAAATACTCGGCGAAGATCTTAAAATTCGGACTGCCCGTTCTGGTTGGCGGTGCATCAATGTATATGATCATGGGGCTCGACCGCTGGGTAATGGCAAGCTTCGTCGGTGTCGAAGAACTCGCGATTTATGCGGTTAGCGGAAAGTTCGCGTTGATTCTTGGTCTGTTGTTGCAGCCTTACGCGCTTTGGTGGTTTCCAAACCGTGTGGCGATGCTTCAACAGCCGGGTGGCAGTAAGATGTGTGCCGATAGGGCGTTAGTCGGAGTGAACCTCGCCATTGTTTTAGGTTCGTTGATGATTCTAACGGTACCCGGATTTATTTCTCTCATTTTACCGAGCAGTTATCATTACGCGGGGGCCATTGTTGTTGCGCTGCTTGCGATTAGCGTTATCAAAAATGCAGGTGATTATCTTAACCTTGGTTGTTTCAGTGGCGATTCGAGTCAATCTCAAATGTGGATTCAAGGTGGATGTGCGGTCTTGGCGGCCATTGGTTATTTCACAGTGACGCCTATTTATGGCGTGTGGGGTGTTGTCGCGGTTCTTTGTGCAACTTATGTTGTGCGGCTCATGCTTCTGTATGTTGTAAGCCAAGCGATGGAACAATTACCTTATGAACACAGCAAGTGGGTAACCGCAGTTAGCATCGCATTAGTAGCGATAGCGAGTGATCAACTTCTGGGATTGGTGTTGGTTGATGTCCATGACTTTATTCTTGGATCGGCTGTTGGTGTAATCGCGCTGGTGGCCTTTGTTAAATACTCAGTGATCGTTGTCCCGCAAGCTCTGCTCGACAAGTTGATGCTGGGTAAGCAGTCTCACGCAAATTAAAATAAAACACTGTTCATAATGTGTGAGATTCGATAGTATTTATAAATTCAATGAATGCCATCAATGGAAAGATACATGAACAAGTGGATTGTGCTCTCAGCTCTATTCTCAACCTTATCGTACGCTTCGTCTGAATTGTCTAACCACGACGTACTCACTCAGCACTTTGACGTTCCTGAAGCTATCTCCTTAGAAAATCAAAACAGGGTATGTAATAGCCTTGTTTGTAGTTCGGTGTCTGCGCCAAAATCTGTTCCTGCTGTTGGCGACTTCCCAGAGCGAGAATCAAACCCAACGATAGATACAATTGCGAGCGCTATCTATTTCGTCGGTGAGATTGGTGTCGCCGAAAATCTAGCGACACCCGAGTACGAACAGTTTTTTGAGAACTGATTGAAAATTTACTGTATAGATTTGGTGCTTATTTTTTATGCAGTTACAAAAGATATGAAATGCTGTTATAAACGATAAGACCTTGTTTAAGGATTTTATAATCACGGCATTTGGCAATTAGGAAGCACCAATGGAAATCTGGAAGTTACTGCTGTTTATCCCCGCTTGTTTTGCGCTCAACATGACTCCGGGCCCAAACAATTTGTTATCAATGAACAACGCCCGTTGTTACGGATTTCAGGCCGCCTTTGTCGCAGGCCTAGGAAGAATCCTCGCTTTTTCTGGCATGATTGCTTTGGCTGCATCTGGCTTAGCGGTTGTGCTTTATACTTCTGAAACGCTGTTTTTCCTGATCAAACTATTTGGCGCGATGTATCTGTTGTGGATCGCGTTCAACCTATGGCGCTCACACGCCAGTCCGGTCGTGGATATCGAACGAAATAAGAATTGGTTTGGTCTGTTTAAACAAGAATTTGCACTCGCTGCTGGCAATCCAAAAGCGATACTCATTTTCACTGCATTCCTTCCTCAATTTGTCGATGTTTCAGCGAACGTAAATACTCAATTCTTTGTTTTAGGTAGCACCTTTCTAGTGTTAGAAATGCTCGCGATATCGATCTACGCGGCATTTGGCTTATACCTCAGAAACTGGTTCTCTAAGCCACAAATGGCAAAACGTTTCAACAAAGCGTGCTCGGTTTTTCTTGCGTTATCTGGCGCAAATTTGTTGGTTATTCGACAGTAAAACATAAGTAACCTAATCTACTCCTCAGGCGTTAGTTAAGTGGCATCTTCGTTAAGGTAGTTCGTAAGCCTTTAGGCTGTTGATATATTATTAATAGCACCTTTGAGTTTGCATGTTTAAACTTGAGGTTCGGTTTAAATGAGGTCTATCTATGAATGTTGTTTGTGCGGAAAAACAAGAACTGGCTGATATCTACCAGCTTGAACATGCTTTGTTTGGCGCTCACGCCTATCCGCTGTTTTTCTTTCGTCAGGCCTTTGATTGCTGGGGAAAAGGTTTATTGGTTGCTAAGCAAGACTCAAAGATTGCTGGCTATGCCTTAACGACAACCACAGACAAGCAGAATGAGTTTTGGGTCCTATCATTGGCTGTAGACCAGAATTATCGTGGCATGGGAGTTGGCCGGAAACTGATGCAACAGGCGGTTGAGCAGTTGCCTCGAGATGCTAGGCTTTTGCTCACTGTAGACCCAAATAACACATCGGCTCGTGCGCTTTATGCATCGATGGGGTTCGTTACCATCAAGCAAGAAGACAACTACTTTGGTGATGATGAGCCGAGGTTAGTGATGAAGCTCATCATCTAGATTGTTGCTAACGGTTTTTAACAAAGGCGCTTAACTAAATCAAAGGCTCACACTTCAAAGACAATCTCGTAGCTCTAGGTTAGCATCACGATACCGTGCATTAACACGACACTAGAGGTCAGCCGAGTCCTCATATCAAAGTAGCCATCAGGACCTTGGCTCTGGTTCTCTTCTCTCATCGTCCTTTCAGCTCGCCAAACCGCAATATAACCAAAGATGAGAATCAGAGTTGTCACTAGCTCTTTTTGTTCGCCAAGCAATACTGCCAGCCAAGCGATGAGCACAATCGCGTTGCTTATTAGCAGTGCTTTGTTACTTGATTGGCTTTCAAAGTTTTCGATGCCATTTGCCCACAAGATCCCTGAAAGAAAACTCAAAATTGCCACGCTGTAGGTGATGAACAGCGTTTCACCGCTTATCCCCATAAATTGGCTGTCGGTGAGCGAAAGGAGAAGACCGAATAAAAACGGAATTAACCCCATGTACCCCAGTTTGGCCATGGTGTTACGGGTTTGAGTTGTTGCCATGTAATCCGCCTTCATAACTGCTGCTCAATCGCGTTTTTGAGCGTGGCACTCACTGGAGATGTGGAGCTAGGGAAGGTGGCGACGACTTTACCTTCTTTACTGATCAAGAATTTGTAAAAGTTCCATTTAGGCGTTACGCCCGCTTGCTGTTGTATCTCTGTAAACACGGGGTTGGCGTTGCTACCAGACAGTGAAGCTCGCGCCATCATTGGGAAGGTCACGCCATAGTCTAGGTAACAAACCTTTGCCGCCTTCTCTTCGCTTCCCTTGTCTTGGCGAAAATCATTACTTGGGAAACCGATAACCGTGAAGCCTTGGTCTTTGTAGGTTTGATGAAGTTGCTCGAGTTGCTCAAACTGCGGAGTGAAGCCACATTGGCTCGCTGTATTTACCACCAATAGAGTTTTGCCTTGAAACTCATCGCACAAGGCGATTTCTTCGGTTGAGTTTAACAAGCGCTGTTTGCCATTAAGTATTTCGGGACAGCTCGCTGCAAAGGCGATGGAACTCGTGAGGCTTGTAATCAGTGCGGTTGAGCAAAGTAGTGAACATTTCATAGGGTTGGCTCATTTTAGTTGGCGTAATGGTTATTACTCTTGAGCACGATGAAATGATCACTTTGCGTATTATTTACTGTCTCATTAACTCGCGCTTTTAGTTGTGCTTTTGCTCTCTGAGATAAGATATGGAGCGACCAAGCGACTGATATTCACTTTTGCACCAAGGCGAGCCGCTAATAGATACATGCCACCAATTTTTCGGTGCAGGAACAGCGCATCGGCGGGCGGCGTATGCCAATACTCTTGTTCCATGCTCAAAATGGTGCCTGCTTCACGAAGCCTTTGTGCCAATCCACTGGCTTTGAAGTCGTACTCTTCGTCAACTAACATCGGCTCACAGGCCATCTTCACTAGATTTAGAATCGCTTGGCGTTGTTCGGGAAGAATTGTCTCGCTAAAGAATCCTATTTGCTCTAAAGCTCGGTTGAGCACTTGCTCATCGTTGTTAATGACAGAGGAAAAGGCCAAGCGATAACCCTCGCTGAAGCGGTCACTGTACTCACGGGTTGCTCCGAAATCTAATAAGCCAATTTGTCGGGTGTTTTCAACATAAAGGTAGTTGGCGAAATTGGGATCGGTTTGCACCATCTTAAAATCGAACAACTCTCTGAACAGAAGCTCCAGTAAGCTGTGCATTACAAAGTCACGTGTGCATTGGTCGTAACTTTCGATTTGCTCTATTGAGACGCCCTCAATGAAGTCCATGGCGAGCACCGATTCTGAAGAGACTTGCGGATGAATCTTAGGTACGACGAAGTGAGAGTATTCTTTCAATGCATCATGGTAACGAGTTGCGTAATCAGCTTCGCGAGCATAGTCTGCTTCATCGTGGAGCTGTTTCTTTGCCTCTTCTAACAAGCCTTTGTAGTCGACCGACTTTGGTATCAAGCCAACAATATTGAGCAGCGTGCCCACGTTATCTACATCACTGTCGATACTTTTTCTAATGCCGGGGTATTGGACTTTGACTGCGAGTTTGTCCCCAGCATCACTATAGGCTTGGTGAACTTGTCCGATAGATGCACTGGCGATCGGTTTAAAATTGAAGGACAGGAATTCGGTTTTCCAATGGTTCCCGAGCGAGCTTTCTAACACTTGATTGAGCTGTTTTGTTGGCAGTGGATCGGCATCGGAGCGCAGGCGAGAGAGAATGTCGGCTAACTCTGGTTCTAAGACATCACCCGCATCCATTGATAGCATCTGTCCTAACTTCATAGCCGCACCGCGCAGGTGTGCGAGTTGATCGGTCAGGCGAGCAATGTTTTGTGGCGTTAACAGTAAGTCTTTTGCTTTGGGCCTGTTGCCTTGTGCAATTTGTTTGGTGCCTTCCGTTAGCACGTTACCCGCGACTCTTGTCGCCAACGAAGCGAACTTACTGAATCTAGAAATTCGATGTGTGGGAAGGTTTCTCTCTTTTGCCGACATAAAGGTTCTCTCTGGTAATCAGGGTTGATACCAATCGTAGTAAATAACTGTTCACCCTAGCTTGTTAAAAATCTCGATAAAGTCGTTAGATTTTTTGATTGTAGAATAACTACTTATCTAAAAAATCCGCCTTGTTCTCAAGCTTTTTTCCTGCGCTATTTCTTGACACTTACCTACTGTGATTGGTATGACTACAAAGTTCTATCAATCATTACACAACCGTATGTTTTGTTGTGCTAACTTGTCGCGTGGAACAGTAAACAGAATTAAAAGGACAAAGCATGAAATTTATTTGGTTGAAAGTGGCCGTTACGGTATTGGTGTTCGCAGCCCTATTTGGCATCGTTTACTACAAAGTCGCCAGCGGCATGTCTTAACTCAACACTATTTTGTGCAGCTGTTACCGTTGCAACGTGATTTTCCGGTTAGCCAAAACGAAATCTTATATCGATTTTTGGCAAACCGTAGATAACACCAATCTGCCATTGGCTTAAAAATCGCCCAACGTAACGGGGCATACAGCCAACCCTTTCCTACTAGCTTCCACGCTTGGTAAGTCACGTCTAAACCGAGCAGCAGCTTTCCGTTTTCGTCCAGTGCATGCAAGATTGTATTGGCTGCCTCGGCATCTATTTGCGGGTAGTTTGAAAACGCTTCACTGTAGATATCGACGGTCTGGATCTGATCTTTGGAATCAGACTTAGTCAGTGCTGCCATCTCTTTTGCACAAAGTGGACAGGTTCCATCGTAAAATATCGTTAATGCAGTCATTGTTTTCCTTACTATTTTCGTCAATTCTCATTGATACGACATCACCATTTAGGTGGATCATTCTGCCCAGTTATCCGACACTGTTATTGTGACAACCAATTTACAGTATCATCTCGAGGTAACATCCGTTCCATGCATTTAAAAAATAAGAGCCTATCTCCAATGACAACAAAGTTAATGAACCGTTTGATTATAGCTGTGACAGCCCTGATGCTCAGTGGTTGTGTTAGCTACAGCATTACCGAGCAAGAAATGACGAAGTACCTTGAAGACTCAGTGATGCTAGAACAAGAGGTTGGTGTACAAAGTGTGATGTACGCACAAGTGGCTGTGGATGATCTAGAAGTGCAAATTGGTCGAGCCGATGCACAACGCGTGTCCGTGTTGGCGAATACCAATGCAAAAGTTCAAGTGTTCAATATGCCTAATATGGGGTTGGATTTAGACTTAGAGTTCAGCGCGATTCCCGAATACGACAAGGAGAGTGGCGAGGTGTATCTAAAGTCGCTGCGACTAGAGCGCTTTGAAGAAAAAGGCAAACAGCTTTCGCCTGAAATAGAGACACTACTCAAACCAGCTGTATCGATGATAGGTTTTGCTTTGTCCCAGTCTCCGGTTTACAAACTCGACAGCAACAAGGTTCAAGAGTCGTTGATTAAGTCATCGGAACCCAATCTAGTGATTAAAGACAATAAATTGGTTATCGAATTGTTTGATTAGAGGCTTGTTGTATTAAAGGTTGACTAGTTTTTGCCTGAGTACGGAGTAACTTGTTATTGTGTACTCGGGCTGAGGTTAATTCACTCTTCTGATTGTTGTTCGATAAAAGCCATTAACCAGCAACTTATTTGGTGCTAGGGCATTCAGTCGAGATGTCTCCAAACTTTTGTTTATGAACATTGATTGTCAGATCACTCGGTTTACTCCAATCGATGATTAACTTAAAAACATGTCGTAATCAGAATTTGGCCATTCTGGGATTGGGTCAACGTTATCAAAGCGATGCTTAATCAAAGTAACAAGCACTTCAATGCTGATGTGTTCCCACGCCAGTAAAAGATCTGCATTACGGTATTTATCTAAGAATAACTTCAAAGTCATTCCAACCATATTGTGTGTTGATGGGCATGCCATATTGGATCGCAGTTGGAGCAATGGTTACCAAGGCCGTCATCTGGCTTTTCGGCATGTCGAACAAGAATAATTCGTTGTACTTGATCGTTACTTGTTTTTTCTGCTTCCGCAGTCGCAGTATTACAAGCCATACCTAAGAGTATCGCCAAGAATATTTTTACTTTCATTTTTTACTCGAAATTTATTTAGCACTCCTGCAAGGTTAATAACGATATTTTCCTTAATATCATTTGTACGTGTGTTTAATTTAGAACTCGAATTTTGCTTTTAGGGCAAATACCACATCGGTTTTATTCTGGATTAAATTGATGTTGTCGAAGCCATTGGTCAGATCAACCGCGGTGTGATTCAGAACTTGCACACTTGGAGAAATTTGCAGCCATGGTGTGATTTGAGCTCGGTAATACGCTTCAGTTGTATATTGGTCGTCTAAGTCCAACCCTTGCGTTGTGCTCTCCATTGGGCTTGCCCAGTTAACTGCCAGTCCAAACATGTCTTGGTTTCTCTGTGCAGGAATGTAACCAAAGCCGGCGCTTACTGAGGCGTCATACATGGCTCCGCCATCTTGAGCCCATCCAGCCCTAATGAAAGGCAACCAACGTTCAGCCACTAAACCTGATAGAGACAGGTTGATACCGTAACCTTCATCATCGTTTCCAACTGCGTCACGCTGCCATAGGCTGATATGAGCATTGCTGATGAACAGCATATCTTTACTTGGTGTCCAACCGAGTTCTAAGCTTTTCCAAGTGGCCCCTGTGTCAAAGAGCTCTTTGGCTCCTTCAACTAAGTCAGAAGCGTTGCCTTTAGCATCAAGAATACTGGCCGAGCCATAAATGCTATCTGAGAAAAAACCGCCGGCCATAACACCCAGTGCACCATCAGGCAATCCACCAATCGTTCCACTTCCGGAAGTAAACACACCACTGTTGAAGTCATTCCATGGGCTAGCTAACGCATAAAAATCGGTGTAATCCGTCATGTCTAAGAAACCGGCGTAAACCACCATCTGTTCTTGCAGTAGAGATTGACGCCAAAATAAATGAGTGGTTCTAAAGCCTTGATCACCATATAAGGAGTGAGCAAAACCTAAGTAACCGAGATCGGCCAAACCGTATTCTTTCGGGGAGTTTTCTGTGTATTTATGTCTATGCTCAAACTTGAATACAATTCCGCCTTTGTCTCCATCTTCTGTCTCTATAAGATCCCATTGACCAAAGACTCTTAATGCTCCTGCCGCAGCAGATGCATCCCCAAGAGGATCAATCGCTCCCATACTCAGCATGTTGTAATCCATGCCCAACTGTAAGCCATACTCTTTTTGAAGGTTTTGCTTGGTTTCATTCCATGAATCGTAATGTGAACGCGAAGTCGAGGACTCTACTGACATTACTTCAGCGGTTGTTGCCCCTGATGCCAATATCAGAGCAATCGTTGACATATTCAAAAGATGTTTCATTTTAACCTCTTAGTAATTACGACTCAGCTTGGTTAATCAAATACGCTGAGTGCAAAAATAATGATGTATCTACTTTAGGATTGGATGACTGAACTTGATTGTTACTTCGCCATAAGTGTTCTCAACTCTAAGCTCTCCCCAGCGAGATTTATCTTGTGATAAAGGTGTTGCTAGACGGAGTGTTGTTTTCAAGGTGCTGCTTTCAAGATCGCCGTCGATATATGTGTATTCCGGATTGAAGGTGAAAAAAGTGCCATCGTCGCCAGTTTTTAACGTTCAGGAATGCCGCAGCAGTACCACCAATCGCGGTTTGGTTGTTGATGCCAAATCCACCGCTTTGGATAAAGTCTTCTTTGTATTCGTATCGGTATTTCACATAGGTTGTTTAGATAAGCCGGAATGATATAAACGTTTAATGGAAACTCAGAATTGCTATTGTCTGACGTGATCAGACAAACTATTTGAACCTTGTTGGTTTTTTTTGAGGTGGAAGTCGTAACCTATGCATGTTCTGTCTATACTCATCACGTCAAAGTGATTGATTTGACAGTAATAAAGCATTATTTGAATATTGGAGTCATCTATGAATTTCAGCCTCGAGCAACTCTCCACCTTTGTGACGGTTTACGAGCAAAAATCTTTTAGCAAGGCTGCCGCTAAGCTAGATAAACACCGTAGTACCATCGGGCAAGTTGTTGTCAATTTAGAGGATATTCTTGATGTCGCACTCTTTGAGCGCAAAGGTCGCAGTGTTGAAGCAACACAAGAAGGTAAATTACTTTACCGCTATGCCAAGCAAGCCGTTGAGCAGCTAAAAGTCTTTGATAAAATAGCGCTCAACATCTCCCAAGGCGAACCAGAAACCATCAATATCGGTTATCTAAGCTTTATGCCACAGCTCATTTTGGCTGATATCAGAATGCAATTACAAAAAGACTTTCCAGGTTGTCGAGTCAATATGCTGGTCATGAATAAAAAGGAGATTGAGCAGGGGATTGAAGATGGGACACTGCACTTCGGTTTTTTGAATACTCATGAGAGTAGGGCGATGAATAGCTTTCACGCGGTTTACCTAGAAACCCTTACGCTGCTCCCATTCGCAAGTAAAGGCAGTGAACTGAGTAAAACGCCACCAAACGAACTGTTCTCTAAGTTAAAAATATCTAAGCAGTTAATCTTGAAATCATTAATCGATGAAGGGATGGCAGATAAAGTCACCCTTTCTGCTAACTATGAGCTTGTTGACCAACTTGCGCTTGTGATCCAATTGGTTCGGCTAGACTTAGGTTGGGCGTTACTTCCTCGCTCTGTTATTTACTCTGAATTTGTGCAGCAGAATTTAGTTGAGCTCAAGCCTACTGAGATTAAAAAAGGTTTAGAGGTTCCCATTTCTTTATGGAGCCCACATTCTTTACATATTGAAGGGATAAGGGAATCTATCGTTACTGCTGCTAATGAATACATCCAACACGTTTATGATGAATACTTCTAACTTGGGTTTATTAGATGAAAAAACAGCCAGTAAAAATCACTGGCTGTTATGAGGGCATATTAGTGCGCGTTAGGTAGATCGTCTCCAATCGCTTGTCGTAACTTCATCAGTTTCGTTCTTTGCCAGATATTCGTCCTTGATATCTGAATCTCGAACTCTTGATGTTCATCACAAAAGATCGCTGATGGCAATTGGTCATAACTTCCGATCAAATCATCAACTTGCACCTGAGACAAATTGGCGACATCTACGCCGACTTCGCTTACATATGAGGCCAGTTTACTCTCCTGAACTAACGTTGGCGCTTTCGGTTCTTTGACAGATATTTGTTGTCCTGTTTGTTTAAAACTAGACACATCAAATCCCATATCATCGATGCTAGTTGCACTTGTCGTTCCTGAAAACGAACCCGTGAGTAGCAATGCACATATAGCCTTTTTGATCATGATTACCTCACTTTTTTCTATAGTTGCGGATTGCCAGAGGCACCCGAGTCATCGATAGAAATCGTTGGTACTGTTAGGTTTTCCAAGAACTTTTCTTTGCTCAATCCTTCAAATCGCGATTCATCCGATGGTGTGTTACGAATGGGTTGGCCTGCCCATACTTTTTGGAACTCAGCTTCTTTAACCACTTGCTCACCATTTACGATGACATAAGAAATACCGGTTGTTGGATTGCCTTGTTCTTTGGCTTTGTAAGTCGCATTATCGGTTACGTTTTCTGGGTCGAAAATGGTGATATCCGCAACCATGCCTTCTTGCATACGACCACGAACTTTCATTGATTCAACCCCCGCATCACCTAGATGCTTTGCTGCCCAGTAAGACGTTTGAGCAAGTGTGAATAACAATGGTACGCCTTCTTCACGTGCCATACGTAATACTTTGCCTCGAGTACCCGCAGTTCGAGGGTGACCTTGATATTCTGTTGGATCGGCATCCCAAGAATCAGTACCTAAACCTGAATAGATAGAATCTGCTGCAACGGTCATGTTTGGAATTTGTAGCCAGTATTTCATCCAATCTTTACGTGCAGGGCTAAACAGAACCACCAAGTGACCCGGTTCTTCAGCGGCAATGACCAGATACTCTTCTTT
The DNA here is from genome assembly GCF_041471665.1 of Vibrio sp. 10N.261.51.F11. NCBI lineage: Bacteria > Pseudomonadati > Pseudomonadota > Gammaproteobacteria > Vibrionales > Vibrionaceae > Vibrio > Vibrio sp. 10N.261.51.F11. The sequence continues at coordinate 60,965 of NZ_JBFROW010000031.1, forward strand.
GGTCAGAAATTTATCGCGTGTTGGGTCGTACATCATTTCTTCATACTTCGCGTTGTACATCCCTTCCACAGACTCCGGTACAAGGAAAGATGAACCAATCGCAGTGGATGCCGCATCATATGGATAGTATTCAGACCACATCACTAAGCCTTTCTCTCGTGCAAGCTTTAGCTTTTCTTCTACTTCCCACCAACCGAAGTCGTTGTTGTGGAGCATCAAAAATGGTAAGTCGAGAAGCATCGCATTGGTAAAGATTTCGTCAAAACCCAGCTGTGCTTCTGGATTTGAAGGGTTAGCGTGAAAACGGGTATGTGATGATACAAATCGGTCCCAGTTTGCTGCGACTTTCATGGACTCGTACATCTCAAATGCCGTCAAACCATCTTTCATATAAGCGGTTGTTGAAGCTAGGTTCAATGCACCTTCTGCAAAGCCTTGATCAAGAACAGAAAGGATTTGGTTCATCTGCTCGATATCAGCTTTGGTCTCAGACCAGCCACTCACACCGTCTTTAGCCGCTTCAGTTCGAAGCGAGCCAAGAATCGTAGTTGCATCATGTGGGCCTGTAATTTTCACTTCAGGATCTAGGATTTGAAGACGAGCTCCTTCGTGGCTGACACCAGTACCGTAGTTCAGTGGCCATTTACCCGCTTTTTCTTCATACCACTCACCGACGCGAATCGCACCGACTTCCAGATCCATACCCGTTGTTACACCATCTAGGGCTGCAAGCTTGATAGATAAACCATCTAGCGAGTGAAAGTGGGTATCAATGAAACCTGGGGCAACCACTTGATTTGTTGCATCGATTGTCTCATCACCGTCGAGTTTTTCTGCCGTGATTTTGATGATTTGACCATCTTTGATCCCGACGTTTAATACAGCATCCAGCATGCTTTCAGGGTCCATCACTCGTCCATTCTCGATAACTAGGTCGTAATCCGCGGCAAAAGCACCTGACGCACCTAGGCACAATGCGATACTAACAAGTCCGCTTATGCGGCCTTTCTTGAATGATTCTTTCATGATTTCTCTCTTTGTTGCTGGAAAGGTTAAAGTGTTTACCTATTTCAGCTGAAATTAATTGTCGTACTGCCGTTTGTATTTCTGGCTTACCTTTGGAAGCTGAGATAATTCTAGCTCAATTTTTATATAACAAAATTTCAGTTTGTCTGATCTAACCCTACAAACTTAAAACTTGAGTTGATGATGAGAGCCTTGGTGTTGGTCTTTAAAAGTGGTTTTCCATTATTTAGACAGAATAGATATTGTTGAGGCATAAAACCAAGATATGAATATCAGCACGATGGCTATCGGTTTGATGGTGATTCAGGCTTTAGACTGGAGTCGCTTTACTTCATCCGTTTATTGAATTCGCTGGGTATCTCACCTTTACTTTACTCTTGTGAGCAAGTCATCGCTTCAGTCATCAAATCATAAGAAAGAAAAGGTGAGCGAACTATGAAGAGTCCAGTAATTGCGGATAACAAACCCGTTAAAGTAGAGCTGACGAAGGGAGAGAAGTATTACTTCTGTACCTGTGGGAAGTCGAAAAACCAACCGTTTTGTGACGGTTCTCATGCTGGTACGGGGTTCAAACCGAAAAGCTTTGTCGCCGAAGAGAGCGGAGACGCCTACCTTTGTCGCTGTAAGTATTCCAACAACCTTCCTTTCTGCGATGGCACTCATAAACAGTTCACAGCGGAACAAGTTGGGCAAGAAGGCCCGGAGGTTCACATTCAAGCGGCTGCGCCAGATTTGTCGCCAGCTGCGAGCGCAACCAAAGAAGAACCTACCGTCGAGTTTATTCATCAACTGGCGCGTGATGGTTTATCCAAGGTTGGACATCATGGGCCAATGACCTCCATGGGCGTTCCAAGACATCTATTGCCTCACTGGGACGATATTCAAGTGATGGTCGCGCAAATGGCCACCAAGCCTTTGCTGGAGAATGTGCCCGTTGGAACTGAACTGATTATTGGCCCCAAAGCGAAGAAGCCACTCAAATTGGACATCTCTTTGTTTGTGTCTGATATGAGTTTTGGCTCGCTATCTGAAGAAGCAAAAGTCTCATTGGCGAAAGGTGCCGAACTCGCAGGGACGGGTATCTGCTCCGGTGAGGGCGGTATGTTACCCGAAGAGCAAGCGGCGAACTCTCGCTACTTTTATGAATTAGCCAGTGCTCAGTTTGGTTACGATGAAGCTAAGCTCAAAAACGTTCAAGCCTTCCACTTTAAAGGCGGGCAGGGTGCCAAAACCGGAACGGGCGGGCACTTACCGGGCGCGAAGAACATAGGCAAGATCGCGGAGGTGCGTGGCATTGAAGCGGGCACGGCAGCGATTTCTCCACCCACCTTTGTCGACCTTAACACGGTCGAGGATTTTAAAAAGTTCGCCGACCGTGTTCGAGAGGTGACAGGCGGTATCCCGATTGGCTTTAAGTTAAGTGCCAATCACATCGAAGAAGACATTCAGTTCGCGCTTGATGCCAGTGCCGATTACATCATCTTAGATGGGCGTGGTGGCGGTACAGGGGCGGCGCCAGAAATGTTCCGTGACCATATCAGTGTTCCCACTATTCCAGCACTCGCTCGCGCTAGAGCGTATCTCGATAAACAAGGGGTCAGTGACAGAGTCACATTGATCATCACGGGCGGCTTGCGCGTGCCGATGGATTTCGTAAAAGCGATGGCGCTTGGTGCAGATGGTGTCGCTATCTCGAACAGTGCCATGCAGTCGATAGGTTGTGTGGCGGCGAGAATGTGTAACACCAATAATTGCCCGGCGGGTATCGCGACTCAAAAAGCCGATTTACGCCAACGGTTAAATGTCGAGAAGGCATCGAATCAATTGAAGAACTTCTTCGAAGCCTCGACTGAGTTGATGCAAGTGATGGCGAGAGCGTGTGGTCATGATCATTTGAATCAGTTTAATCCTCACGATTTGGCAACATGGAATCGCGAAATGGCCGAGCTATCCGGAGTCGCTTACTCTGGTGTCAGTCCATTAAATCAACTTAAGTAAATAGTATTTCGATAAAGCACACTCACTGTATTTTGGGTGTGCTTATTTTTGTCTGTGTAATGCCAATCTATGTTTAACCTTTCATAATTAACTGCTTTATAAGTGTTTTTAAATTATTTCCTATTTTTTGAAAATATAGATTTACCTCAAGTTAACTTGAGGTTTTATCATCATCCCCAATCTAAAAACACAATCTATCACCTTGTCGCCTAGTGCAGGTTTTGATGTTATCAAACAGACGTTACGAATCTTCAGTTATGAACTTTGAGCTCCGTAATTGAAGTCATGAGTGCATAAAGGTGAGAAAACTGAACAAGGATCAACAATGAAAGTATTAGCAATTGGCGCAACCAACAGTAAAGCATCGATTAACCAACAATTGGCAGCGTACACCGCAAGCTTAGTTGAGGGCGCGCAAGTAGAGGTGCTCGATCTTAATGATTTCGAGATGCCTATTTATAGTGAAGACAGAGAAAAAGAGTCCGGCGTTCATCAACACGCGCAGCGCTTTTTCAGCAAGATTGGCGAAGCTGATGCTGTGGTCATCTCTTTTGCAGAGTACAACGGTTCATACACCGCAGCTTTTAAGAATGTGTTTGATTGGACATCACGAATCGACATGAAAGTGTATCAAGGTAAACCTGTGGTTATGCTCTCCACATCACCAGGCCCCGGTGGCGCAAGCTCTGTGTTGTCGTCTGCGGTAAATTCCGCACCTTACTTTGATGCAGATGTGAAGGGGTCGATGTCGGTGCCAAGTTTCTACGACAACTTTAATGTAGAAACGGGTGAGATCATCAATACCGAAATGGCCGAGAGCCTGAAATCGATCATGAGTCAGATCTAACTGCTTCAGTGAGTGAGAGAATTACTACATCGGTGCACAGATAAATAGATAAATAAGTAGATACATACATAAATGGCCATCAAGCGATGGCCATTTAATTGCGTCATTGTCTATTGTGATAACTCTGCTGCGGTGTCAACGAAGATACCTTGAATGTCTTTCGCTTCACGCTCAGTTTGACCACCGTGTTTTAGAAACGCACCGATAATTGCTGCGGTTTTCTGCTCTTTTGCGCGCTCTAAGAAGTAACGAAGTTCTAGTTCAGCGCCCGCTTGCTCATCTTTGATTGAGGCAGCGATGATCTCTTTGTACATCACGATATCACGTACTTCTAATTGGCTGATTACACCGAGTGTCGCTGCTAAGAAACCCTCTAGCTCTGCCTTCGGTACAAACTGCGTGATGATGTTACGCTCTTCTGCTTGTTGAGCCGTAAAATCGTTACCAAGCAGCAAAGCTTGTAGCGCTTTGTTTTTGCCCATGCGTCTTGCAAATTGAACTGCGCCTTGGCCACCCGTTGGGATGTTTACATGAATTTCTGGTTGTGCGAACGCCGAGTTTTCAGTGCCGTAAGCAAGGTCACACGCCATCACAAATTCATTACCGCCCCCACGAGCTACGCCATCAACTACCGCGACAGAGACTTGTTTCATCGCTTTAATGTTCTCAATCATGTGGTTGAATTCAATCGAACCAGCTTGTCCACCTTGTGTACCGTTGATCACATTGAGATCTAGGTGAGCCAGAAAGAAGCTCTCATGTAATGATTTGAAGACCACAACCTTAGTATCACGATCATCTTTCAATGAAAGTACAAAGGCATTGATCTCGTTGATCAAGTCGAAAGTCAGCACGTTCACTGGTGGGTTGTTGATCGATACTGTTGCGATGCCATTTTGGTTAGTCACAGATAGTAGTGTCATGGGGTGTTCCTCTATTAGGTCGGGACTGAATGTTGTCTCCATTATGTGCAGCTACTATAGATTTGTAATAAGATGAGAAAAATAGTCATATTGGCACTTGATTGGTGCCTTAAATGCAACAAAGGGCGTTATGGATATATCGAGTCGTTTATTATTGTTACTTGAAGTGGTTGAGCTGGGTTCGTTTGTCAAAGTGGCGGAGCAAAGAAACGTCGACCGTTCCGTTATCTCTAAACAGATCAGCCGTCTTGAAGAAGAGCTGGATGTTCGGTTACTCAATCGAACCACTCGTTCGTTATCTCTGACAGCTGCAGGCAATGAGATGGTCAATCAAGCGCATCAGCTTCGTGCACTGTTGAACGATACTCGACGCTTGGCGCAAAATTATCATGCAGAGCCTCGAGGGTTATTAAGAATCACCAGCTCGACCATGTTCGGTCGACAATATGTTCAGCAGGCGATTGCGGTTTTCCAGAAGCAGTATCCAGATGTTGATTTTGAATTGAGACTCGAAGACCGAATCGTCGATATGGTTAAAGAAGGGTTTGATATTGGTTTCCGTATTGGTAAGCCCAAAAACTCCAGCCTAATCAGCCGTAAGATAGCCAGAAGTCGATTGCTGATTGTCGCTTCACCTGAGTTCATTGCTCAGCATGGCGAGATCAACACCATCGAAAAGTTAGAGTCATTACCTGCGACTATCTATGCCGCTCCGGGTTTGTTGATTGATAAGTTTTCTTATGTCGATCAAGAGGGGCAAGCGCAGCATTTCCAGCTTAATGCCGCTTATAAAGTGAATGACGTTGAGATGATTTCCAAGAGCGCGCTAACTGGCAGTACTCTCGCGGTTGTCACGGCGCAGATGATTGAAGATGAAGTGCTCAGTGGAGAGTTAGTGCCTATTATGACTCACTTAAACTTGGATGACTTTGGCACTTTCTATGCGGTGTACCCACATCGAGATGCACCCATAAAAACCAAGCTCTTCATTGATACATTGAAAACCATTGTCGGTGAAGATAAACCTGTGTGGGAGCAAGGCATTCCCGGGTTTGACGACATGTATGGCAATCAGCGAACAAAATCATAGCTCAAAAAAATCAATACGTTAGGTTGCTTTGTTGCGCGTATTTTGTAATCTAGCCCAAACCTAAGTTTGAACGCAAACTTCAAGTTAAAGTGAACTATATTATACTGGTTATTATCAGGAAGAAACGGCTATTCAAACAGGAAGTGAAAGATCATGAGAAACATCGTATACCTCACCATAGGCCAGTTGGCTGAGCGCAGTGGCGTGGCTCCTTCGGCCTTACGCTTTTACGAAACCAAGGGGTTGATTGCTTCAATTCGTACTAACGGAAATCAGCGCCGTTATCAGTCGGCGATGTTGAGAAGAATTGCTTTGATACAAGTCGCACAGTCGATTGGCTTCACGCTGGAAGAGATCACCGAAGAGTTATCGACACTGCCGATGAACCATACCGCGACTAAGCGAGATTGGGAGCGCGTTGCTAAGAAGTGGCAGGGTCAACTTGATAGCAAAATGGCGCAGATTAAATCGCTACAAGAAAACTTAACAGGCTGTATCGGTTGCGGGTGTTTGAGTATGCAGAAATGCCACTTGTTGAACCCTGAAGATATTCTGCATGACCAAGGGCAGGGCGCACAACGGATCGTTGATCAGACTAACTGAGTTCCCGAAAGGCATGGAACAGCGAACTAAGTTTCAGGTGTTTGCTCAATGGGTTAAGCAACAGTTGTGACCGAATAGCGTGCCTAGACAAACACGAATTATAGGTCTAGTTTAGATGGTTCTTTCAATAAAAGAAGAGGTTAGTTATGTTCAGCCATGTTTTTCTCGGTACCGATGATATTGAACGCGCGAAGGCTTTTTATGACCCAATCATGAAAGTGCTTGGTTATAGCGAAGGCTCTGTTGATCCCAAAGGGCGCTGTGTTTACGTTAGCCAAACGGGTGTGTTGGGCTTAACGAAGCCGATTGATGGTCAGCCTGCGACTCACGGCAACGGTATGACGGTGGGTTTTCTTGCGTCTTCTCCTGAAGTTGTAGATGAGTGGCATCGAGTTGGCGTCGAAAATGGCGGTACCAGCATTGAAAATGGCCCCGGAGCGAGAGGTTCTGACGAGCGTCGCTTGTACATGGCTTATTTGCGAGATCTTGATGGAAACAAGATTTGTGCAACGCACTTTATGCCGTAGTTTACGTTATGCCACAGTTCGCCTTATGTCATCGTTCAAGATATGCAACGATGGCGTATAATTAGAGTGTGTTGATAGTTTGGAGTTAGTTTATCGCTGCTCTGAACTAACCTGTTATTTTAAAAACCTGCTGACTATTGCAAAGGACTTGCTAGATGAAACCGAACGAACTGTTTTATGAAAGCTTTGAGCGCTGCCGGATTGACCAAGAATTTTTGGAGAGCTTTCTGGCGGATTTTTGCGAGCATAATCCAAGATTTTCAGAACGTTTTGAAAAGATAGGATTAGAGCATCAAACCAAGATGCTTAAAGCCTCGATCATTCTTATCTATAACTCTGCTGGTCTACCAAGCGTGCGTAACTCAGTAAAGAAATTGGGTAAAAGGCATAAAGACCTAGGGCTGGATATTTCCGAGATTGAGCTCAACGAGTGGTTCAATTCGTTACTCAATACGGTTAAGAAATACGATCCTCACTATGATGAAAGCGTTGAACAAGCTTGGACAGAAACTCTCGAAGCTGGCTTAACTATCATGAAGAAAGAATGTATTGTGCCACACCCTGTGAATCCATAGGTAAGTCACCAGCAGCTTTTCGTGAAAGGTAGACTTCGTTTGAAAGGTAAGCCATGAATCTGGCTTACCTAAATTTCTAATATCCTGACTCTCTAATTAAAAGTGAGCAGCCCAACCAATCAGGAACCCTTGCGATGCGGTATCGTATTCAAAGGTACCTTTGTTTTCGTAATCAACCCAAGTGGATTTGTAGGCAACATTTAAGTCAGACCAACTGTTTATCTGGTATCGCACGCCAGTTAACAGAGACGAGGTAAAGTCGGTGTCACTGCCAAGCCCTGCATCAATGGTTGCGTGAAATTTCCAATCCTTATTGATCTGCGTTATCCATCTCACACCTATTTGGTAATCAACCCAATCTTCATCGAGTGATCGGTCTGCACTTAGATTGCCACCTGAACCGTAAAGCTTGGCATCGATGTCGTTATCCCACCAACGAAGCCCAAACAGATAATCAATCGTGCCAAAATCGTACTGGTAGCGCTTAAAACCCTTCACATCTAAAACACCTTGTCGGATATCAAGGTTGCCCCTCAATACCTCTAGGTTGCTACCTAACACTGAGTTTGTTTTTCCGCTTAACTTCATGAAGCTGTAGTCAATGTAATAGCCCCACTGATTGTCATAGATACCCTCTAAACGCACCATTGCGGTCATATCAAGATGATCCATGATGAATGCAGGATCAACATCGACATCAGCAGACAAATCACTAATGGTGCTGTCTCCGCGGATGTTGAGTGCGAGCGCGTAAATTTCGAAGCTATGTTGCCACTTTTTTGTATCCGCTTGTGTGCTTGCTTCCTGAGCATTTACGGTTGAACTGGCAGCCAATGCTGATGCGAGTAGGTAATGCCATTTAGCCATATTGATATCCTTATCTTTTGTGTGAAGTAGCAAGTTTATGAATGTGCCTTCCGGGGGGCAATTTTCATATATGCAACTTGTATATTGCTGATTGTAGACTATGTTTTTTGAAATGAGCCAAGTTAAAAGAGTTAGGGTATGAAGCCACAGAGTATTTTCTTGTTCGTTGCAGTTTTAGGTTTAACACCTATTGCACTGTCTTATGGTTATGCCCCCGTAGTCTCTCTTGACTATCTATTTGGTATCGACGCCACACCCATCAACGTTACTCATATCTTTCGTGCAGTGATGGGGCTTTATTTAGCTCTGGCGTTGTTTTGGGTGTTTGGCGCACTGTTCAAAAAGTATCGACTGCCAGCGCTCTATAGTTTGGTGGTATTCATGTTGGGTTTAGCTGCCGGACGAGTCATCAGTTTGGTGGTGGATGGCATGCCTCACTGGCTACTTGTCGTCTATCTACTATTGGAGCTTGGCTTTGGTTTGGTAGGAATAAAAATGGTTCACAAAGAGCAATCTGAAACAGTATAAGGACATTCTATGAAAAGGATTTTCCACCTTGTTGTTCTGAGTGTGTTGAGCAGCTTTTCGCTATCAGCATGGTCAGCCCAAGAGCAACCGAATATTTTTGTTATCTTCACGGATGATATTGGGATATCAAACCTGAGTGCTTATCACAATGGTGTGATGAGCAGCGAAACACCGAACATCGATAGTATTGCTGAAAAGGGCATGCTACTGACCGATTATTACGCTCAACCCTCTTGTACGGCGGGTCGTTCTGCATTCTTAACGGGTCAACTCCCTGTTCGAACAGGCATGCACTCAGTCGGATTGCCAGGTGGCCCAGTTGGTTTAAGTGCCGACACGCCAACGCTTCCTGAGATTCTTAAAACCATGGGTTATGTTACGGGTCAGTTTGGTAAAAACCATCTTGGTGATCGAGATGAATTCCTACCGACAATGCACGGTTTTGATGAGTATTGGGGTTGGTTGTATCACTTGAATGCAATGGAATACACAGAAGATCCAGATTGGCCAAAAGATGGATCTTTGGATGCCTTTGCACCTCGTAATGTCATTTACGCAAGATCAGATGGCAAAGGTGGTCAAACGATCGAAGATGATGGTGCATTGTCGATTGAGCGTATGCGTACACTCGATGATGAAGTGAATAAACACGCGATCAACTTCATCGAAAGGGCGGTTGAAGCGGATAAGCCATTCTTTACTTGGTACTGTCCATCACGTGGTCACGTTTGGACGCACCTGTCACCTGAATACGAAGCCATGCTTGGCCAAAACGGTTGGGGACTTCAAGAAGTGGTCATGAAAGATCTTGATGACCATGTTGGTGAGATGATGGCGAAAATGGAAGAACTCGGTATTGCCGACAATACCATTATTATTTTCACTGCCGATAACGGCCCAGAGATCATGACTTGGCCAGATGGCGGTATGACACCTTATCACGGTGAGAAAGGCACAACTTGGGAAGGTGGCGTAAGAGCCCCTGCATTGGTTAGCTGGCCGGGTAAAATCCCAGCGGGTACTGTAGGCAATGGCATCTTTGATGGTATGGATTGGTTACCCACTCTTGTCGCTGCGGCTGGTGGTCCAACGGATCTAAAAGAAAAACTGCTGAAAGGTCACGATGGCTTTAAAGCGCACCTTGATGGTTACAACCAAGTGGATATGCTGACCGAGAAAGGCGAGTCAAACCGTAAAGAGATCTACTACTACGAACGAGACAAGCTGCAAGCGGTTCGTGTTGGTGATTGGAAGGCGCATTTCATCGTGCAAAACCACGGTTGGAGTGGCCCTAAAGAAGAGCTAAACGCACCATTGCTGTTTAACTTACGTCGTGACCCATACGAGCGAGCGGCGGAAGAGTCGGGCATGTACCTAAAATGGATGGGACAAAAAATGTGGGCATTTGGCCCGGCACAAGCGGCTGTCCAACAACATCTAGCAACCTTCCAAGAGTGGCCTCCAGTGACGCCTGACTCTCCGGCAGAGAAGACCGGTGGTGTAGGTAACTAGTTAAATATCATAAAAAATCCCGCTCACACTGAGCGGGATTTTTGTTTGAAAGCGTCTTAACGTTGGTTCTGTTTTAGCGTCGTGTTTCGTTCAATGAACTTCACTGGCACCATCAGCTTAACCAAGCTTGTGTCTTGCTCTTGAATCTGGCTAACGACAATTTTCACTGATTCACGTGCAAGGCGTCTGAAATCTTGCTTGAAGGTAGTGAGTTGGTAGTTCAACCATTGAGTCTGTGGGATATCGTCAAAACCAATCACTTGAAGATCTTCTGGAATACGCAGGTTAAATTCTAAGCGCGCCACATCCATTACTGCCATCGCGAGGTTATCTGTCGCACAGAAAATCGCTTGAGGATGTGTGGGTTCTGAAAACAGAGTCCGAATGGTATCTAGAGCATCAAGGTAGTCATAGTCAGCTTCAATAACACGAGCTTGCTTGCCTGTTAGATCTTCGAATTCTGAGCAAAAGCCCGATTCACGCTCGCCGTTGGTGTAGGTTGGCACGTTACCTGTCAGGTAAACCGCTGACTTTGTTCCTACGCTATGTAAATGTTGAGCGGCGACTTGGCCTGCGGCGTAGTTGTCACTTATTACATGGCTACTCTTAGTCCCCTCAACTACACGAGCATACTGAACAATGGGGATGTTGAACTCTTCACACTCTTCATAAAGCGACTTATTAAAGGTCGCCGAAGCAGCAATTACGCCATCAACTCGGTATTGGAATATATTAGGAATCGAGTGGTTGTCGTTTCCATCCACTTGCCAAGGAATCAATACCGCAGAGTAACCCTGCTTTTGTAGCTCAGTAGAGATAAGCTGCAGAGTTTTCATGTGGATAGGGTAGTCGGCATCTGGGAAAACTAAGCCAATCAATTTGGACTCATTTGTCGTCAGACTGCGGGCAAAGGCATTGGGACGATAGTTCAACGATTTTGCTGCATCGAACACTTTTTGCTTGGTCTTTTCAGACACTGAACTGCCCGGGACAAATACACGAGATACAGTTGATTGAGAAACGCCAGCAAGTTTAGCGACATCTTTAGAGGTGACGGTTGGCTTTGACGCCGTGGAGTGTTTTGGAGAGCTCATAGACCATACTTTTGAACCAAATTGATTGTGCATAGAGTAACATAATTAGGTACGTACTCAAAAATACAATATGCCATGATTGGATGAAAAATAAGGGTTAATAGAGAGTGTTGAATATTATTCTGGGTATGACCCAAAAAAGCTCTGCGTAAGAGCAGAGCTTTGTTTAAAGAATTTATGAATCGACTAACTGGGCGTTAGAAGTAGTAACGAATACCTGCAGCGAATTGGTCATCTCTGTTTTCGAATTTATTGCCAACGAGCTGATCTTTACCTAGGTCGAATTGGTATTCAGTCCAAACTAGGAATTTGTTCTTCTGGAAGTGGTATTCAACACCAGGGATAAGCAGGTTACGCTCATAGCCATCTGTTTGGTCATCACGATCTTCCATGTAGTTGTAGTTCAACGTAGGGCGTAGGCCATTGTCGAAGTGGTAGTACGTGTAGATTTCACCACCTAGGGTATCGAACATTACATCCGTACCGCCTTGGCTTACAGCTTCCCAGTTTTCGCCAACATGGAAAGTGGCACCTGCGTAGAAGCCGCCGTTGCTGTAGTTCGCACCCAATAGCATGATGCGCATGTTGTCGCCATTTTCTACGCCAACCACACCTGAGTCTAGGTCTGCAATTTCATTTTGGTGGTAAGCTGCACCTAGTGTTACGCCATCAACCGGTTTGTAAGTGATTGACGCACCCATTCCGTTTTTCAATGAAGCTGTCGCATTACTCGCTAGTGCCACTTCTTCACGTGTCGTTTGGTAAGTGAAGCCGTAGCTTACTTGGTCGTTGATTGAGTTACGGTAAGTAATGGAGTTTTCTGCTCGACCTGTACCAGATGCAATACCCCAGTCAGAAAGGTTGTAAACACCTGAGCCGCGAGTACCGAAGACACGACCTAAGTCGGTGTACCATGCGACGTCATAAAAAGTAGACCACTGCTTAGTACCTGCTGCGATCTTGCCGTATTTGTCGTGCTCTACGCCTGCGTATAGAAGTCGGTCGTAAATATTGTCGCCGTTAGCACCTGAGTTGTAACCCCATTCAGCATGGCCAAAGCCAGTCCAGCCGTTATCGAGTCCCATTTGACCTTTAAGGCCGAAACGAGAGCTACCGCTGTTCCACTCACCGTTGTGGTCGCCGCCCTTATCTTGGTAACGAACGTCGAAACGACCGTCTAAAGTAAGGCTATCGCCCGCGTCATTGGTAAAAGTGTGTGCAGCAAAAGCAGAACCTGAGGTAAGTGCTGTCAGGATCACTGCTGAAAGAATCGACTTTTTCATTGTAATTCTCTTTATTCAGGCCGTAGAAAGCCACCGTGCTTTCAAGCCCGTTATATTGGTAATGGTTTGGCAGGGTGTACCCCATCCATGAGGCACTAGTAGATTCAGTTATTAGTGGAGCAATAATGAATTGGTTGGAGCACTTACTAGGAGCGAGAAGGGTCCCCCAGTAAGCGTGGCAACCTAAATCAGATGTCTATTTAGGTTGCCACTATTTCGTTTCAATCTTTTGGATTAAAGCGTATCGATTACAGCGTTGGGTTCATGATGCTTGAAGTGCGTTCGAACACATCTAGACCTTGCTGTTGTAGCCAGTAAGGAAGGTCGATAAGAACCCAGTTCTCAGACAGTTTGTCACCGTCGCGGTAGTAAACGTCAACCACTTGCATGTTTGCACGCACTTCGCCGCCAGTCATACCTAGGAAGCCACCTGTTGGTGTGTTTGATAGGTTTGGCCAACCGAAGAAACAAGAGAAGTTACCTTCAGCGAAACGACAAACGTGGCCGTTGAACTTCTTGTCTTTCAGGTTATTACGGAAAGGAAGTTGGTGCTGTTGTTGGTAACGAGGAATAGTGTAAGACGCGCCGATACCACATGGGCCGTACCAAATCATGTCTTTTGACCAGCTCTTCGCGAGTACTTCTGGTGGGCAACCCATTGCGCCGCTGTCGTTAAGAGCAGACAGGTCATCAACCATTTTGTTTACTAGAGCCAGTGTCGCAACACCTTCTTCTGGAGCCGCGTCTTCGAATAGCAGACCGTCGTGGTTACGTGGGCCAGGGTATACGAAGTGCTTACCAGTTGATGGTGGAAGTGGGTAGCAACCCGCTTGATCCATCATGCCTAGTAGGTCTAGAAACAGGCCTGTCTTAGTGATTTTGCCATCAACAACACAGTTAAATTCTGCGTAGCGAACGTTCATGATCTTGCCAGTTGGGCGCATACCTAGGTATTCAGCGTCGAATAGACCCATGAAGTGACCCATGCTCATTACCCAAATCTCATCTGGGTTAACTTCGTTGTTACCACCGATGAAGATGTCTTGACGACGCTGCATGCGAGTCATTGACTTCATCATTGGTGCCCAGAATACGTCAGCTGCTGCTTGTGCGCCTTCTTGCTCACGGAATGGGTAAACACCGCGCCACAAGTAATCTTCAGAAGTGTGTGCTTTTAAAACTTCAGCAACGTTCTCGTGAGTTGCGTTTTCCATTGCATCGAAGTATTCACGAACAATGCGTTTCGCTTCTTGATATTTAGACATAATAATTTCTCTTTGTGTTGTCGAGTCAACATTCGGAACAGGACTCGATTTGGATTTTGTTACCGGCTGATTTATCAGCCGGCTTTAAACTTTTCGTATTTGAACTTCAGCGTATGAGTGTCGAATTAAGCTTTTGCTGCTTCAGCTTTTTTGCTCTTATCGAAGACGCCACCTTTTAGAGTTTCAGGCAGTGTTAGCCATAGTAGGCCGGCGATAATCCATACGATTGGTGAGCCCCACATTGCTGTTTGTAGGTCGGTACGCTCTTGGATGAAGATAAGAACCATTGGTGCCCACATGCCGATAATACGACCGCCATGGAATAAAGCTGCACCATAGCTACGCAAGCGTGCTGGGAACAATTCAGAGAAGTAACCGCCCCATACTGCAGAAGCAGACAGGCCGAAGTTGTAGATAAGACCTAGAAGAGCCAGCATGTTTAGGCCGCCAATCATCATGTCACCAGGTGCGACAAAGAAGATAGAAACCATGATACCTGCGAGGATGAAGCCGAACGCGTTGATCTTACGACCGTACTTATCTGCTGCCCATCCCCAGAACCAAGCACCGAAGAGTGAACCAAATGCTGAGATAGAGAAGATCAAACCGATGGTTGCACCATCAAACATACGAACATCTTTCAGGTAGGTAGTTACAAAGCCACCGAAGAATTGGAATCCGTAGAAGTTAAGACCAGAAAGAAGTAAACAAGTAATCGTAATTTTGCGGTAAGGCTTGCTTAACATCTCACCCCAAGAACCTTTTTCAGCTTCGGTTACTTCACCAGCTGCATTGGTTGTGGTTTGTTGATCTTCTTCACCGTAGGCGATCACTGTTTTGTCGCTTGGTAATACAAAGATCATTAACGCTGCTGCTACAAGCGGTGGAATACCACCTACCCACATTAGGCTCTGCCAAGGTGCATCAACACTTGTAATGAAGGCTGCGTAAGCGCCCATTGCCACTAAAGCAACAGAGAACATTGAAGAAGCAAAAGCAGTCAACTTACCGCGAACCGTTGGTGTAAATAGGCCAATCATCAAAGATACAGATACAGTGAAGTAACCGCCTAAAGACAGTCCAATGATGAAACGCATTGCGGCCCAAGTGGCGTAGTCGGTAAACATCATGTTGATGATGGTTGCACCACCGTTTAATGCCGTAATTGCTACTAGCGTGGACTTTTTGCCGAACTTGGTTGCGAACCATGCACAGCTCAGTGCACCAATCAGAGCACCAACAGACTGCCAAGTGTAGAACTGAGCGGTATCAGAAAGGCTAATACCAGCATATTCTTCCACAATGTATGGGCGTACGTAGTCAATAATTACAAAGTTATAACAATAAAAAAAGTAACCTACTAGAATTGCTAGATATGCGGCTACCCTTTGAATCATAGGAACTTCGCTCATGTGTTTTTTAATGGTCATGACCGATAAACCTTTATTTTATATAGGGTGGTTTTGGTTTTAATTATTGTGTGTTGATTATTTAGCTTCATCACACCGTCTTCATTTCGGGAGAGATAATAGAATTTTTGTGGTTATTAGATCCGTGATCAAAGTCAATTTTAAAATGAGTGCGTACCCATTTTGTGCATTTTAGTGATCTTGATCTCATTTAACTGGGTTTTTGTGCTTTGTGGGGCGATTTGAGTGTTTAATCGTCTATCTTAGTGATAATAGTCACACTTATTGTGGGTTTTTTAGGGAAAACATCCATTTTTGAGTACTATTGGCAGCGAATTAATTGCGACATACAATAAACGGAATCTAAAAATGGTTACGTACTCAAGTTTAGTGGTTATTGCTCTTTATGTGCTAACTACTTTGTTTATCAGCTACTTAGTTAATAGGCGCTATAGCGTCGGTGGCGACTTTTCGACTGGTGGAAAACAGTTTGGTTGGTTTACGGCAGGTGTGTCGATTCTTGCAACCTACATCAGCGCAATGACGTTCGTTGGCATGCCGGGCTGGGTTTATAGCTCAGGCATGGAAGCGATGAGCGTACATTTGAACTATCCAATAGTGATCTTTTTCACTGTGCTTTTCTTTGTTCCGGTGTTTTACAAGCTCGGCCTAACCTCGATTTACGAATACCTAGAGCACCGCTTTGGCGTTGTTGCTCGCACGATCAATTCCATCGTGTTCATTGTGGTTCAGTGTATTTCGGCAGGGGTTATTCTGTATGCGGTAGCCCTGATCTTAGTGCAAGTGCTGCCAGTGAGTATCTCTGAGGCGATCATCTACATCAGCGTATTTACTGCGTTGTATACCTATGCGGGTGGTATCTCGACTGTAATCTGGACTGACATGCTTCAGTCAGCAGTGTTGATTATCGGCAGCATTGCGATCTTTGTTTTATTGCTGATGAAAATCGATGCGGGCGAGATGTTGTCTCCTGAACATTTGAATATCATCAATCTCGATTTTGACTTAGGCGTCGATACCACATTGTGGGCCGGCGTAGTGGCTGTGAGCTTCTTGCACCTGAGTGTGTATGGCACTAACCAACTGATTATTCAAAGAACATTGGCGACTAAGTGTGTTAAAACAGCGCAAAAATCGATGTTGCTTTGTGGCTACGGCGCATTTTTGTTTATCTGTTCTTTGCTGTGATGGGGGTGCTGTTAAGTGTCTTTTATCAAGACAGCAGTTTTGAAAACAGCAACGAAGTGATTCTCGATTTTGTGTTTAACCATACCAACCCAATCATTGTTGGTTTGGTGATCTCAGCACTTTCGGCTGCGGCAATGTCGACATTGGATTCCACCTATAACTCAATGGCGACGGTCGCAACGTTCGATTTCTATAAGCGCTTCTTCCGTAAGCAAGCCTCTGACGCGCACTATGAATCAGTGGCTAGAAAAATGAGCCTGGTTGCTGCAGCGTCGGTTGTTGTGCCTGCGTTACTGGCTGTTTCTAATGAATCAGTGCTTAAAACGATTGCGAGCTTAACCTCTATTTTTGTTGGTATTCGCCTTGGCTCTTTCATCTTGGGTTTGTTCTTCAAACAAGCAAACGAGAAAGGCGTAATTGCGGGCAGTATTGGCAGTGTGGCCTTCGTATTCATCGCCAAATACAGCGGAATAGCTTGGCCTTGGTTTGCCTTGATTGGCACTGTGGTTTTCTTAGTGTTAGGTGTTGTTGTGAGCCGCTTCTGGGGAGAGGTAACCGAGCAACAAAATGAATTTATAGAAAAGCAAAAGCATTTGTTTGCAAAGCCTACCGCGAGTCATTATGGCTTGTTGGTGTTCGCTGTTGTGACGATTGCTGCTTGTACTGTTATCCCTGATTGGCTTTATGCCGCTCTTTCTTAATTGACCGATTTTTTACTGGTATATCTATGTTATCGATCTTTGATATCTACAAAATTGGTGTTGGGCCATCGAGCTCTCACACCAACGGCCCAATGATTGCGGGTTTCCATTTCACACAATTAATCGCTGATAAAATCGCAGAAGTGACGCGTATTCAGGTGGATTTATACGGTTCTTTGTCATTGACTGGCATAGGTCACCACACCGACAGAGCTACAATATTGGGGCTACTCGGCAATAAACCAGACACCATCAAAATCACCAGCGCAAACCAAGCAATGCGTCATGCCGTAGACAGTGGTGAGATGGATTTAGCGGGCACCAAGCACATTGCCTTCAACTACGAAACCGACATGTTGTTCCACAAAGACAATCTGCCTCTGCATGAAAATGGCATGATGATTACTGCGTTTGACCAGAGTGGCAACGTGATTGTCGATGAAACTTATTATTCGATTGGCGGCGGTTTTATCGCAACTGCTGATGAACTGCAAAATGGTACTCAAACCCAAGCGGTAGAAGTTCCTTTCCCGTTCAAAAACGCCGATGAAATGCTTCAACAAGCTGACAATAGTGGGATGAGCCTCGGTGGTATGATTCTAAAAAATGAAGCGGAGTTCGAAGGCGCTGACATTATTTCAGAGAAAGCGGATCAAATCTGGCGAGTGATGAGTCGTTGTATGGAGCGTGGCTTTGAAACCGAAGGCATTCTTGATGGTGGTTTGAACGTAACTCGTCGTGCGCCTAACCTACTGAAAAAGTTAGAAGCGAATGCGGCGGTTGAAAATGACCCAATGGAAATCATGGATTGGATTAACTTGTTTGCGTTTGCGGTTAGCGAAGAAAATGCGGCTGGTGGCCAAGTGGTAACATCACCAACCAATGGTGCGGCGGGCGTTATTCCTGCTGTGTTGATGTACTACCATCGCTTCATTAAAGAGTTGGATACTAAGCAGTTAAAAGATTTCTTAGCGGTATCGGGCGCGATTGGTATTCTGTACAAAACTAACGCTTCGATCTCTGGTGCGGAAGTAGGGTGCCAAGGTGAGGTAGGCGTATCATCCTCTATGGCGGCTGCGGGATTAACGGCACTACGCGGTGGCAGCAATGAGCAGATCTGTATTGCGGCGGAAATCGCGATGGAACACTCATTGGGTATGACTTGTGACCCAATTGGCGGCTTGGTTCAAGTGCCGTGTATCGAGCGAAATGCGATGGGTGCGATGAAGGCAATTAATGCATCTCGCATGGCATTGAAGCGAAACAGCAAGTCTTTGATCTCACTCGATAAGGTCATCGCAACCATGTACCAAACCGGTAAAGACATGAACAAGAAATATCGTGAAACATCACTCGGTGGTTTAGCCTTGATCCATCTAGCTCATCCTTGTGAATAGCTAAGCCAGTTAACCCAGTAAATAATAACGTTAAGCCCAGAGCCTTAGACTTTAGAAATCTATCGCGGCTGGGCTTTTTGTTTTATGTGTTTTAGGGAGCTAATCTGAAAGCGGTAATCGATAGCTGTTTTTCAACTCTTTTACTGAGATGTTCGACTGAATCGCACTCACGCCTTTGACTCGTCTGATCGAGCTAATACGCTCAAAGTACTCTTCCAAATCTTTGGCCAACACTTGCACCATGTAATCGGCGCCGCCTGCAATGCAGTGACACATAGGAATCCAATCGGTTACCGCGACAAATTCTTCGAATGGTTCTGTGTTTTCAACTTCATGGTTACCCAAGGTCACAAGAGTAAAACCAGCCACATGAAAGCCTAATTTCTTACGATTCAGCTTAGCGGCGTAACCATCGATATAGCCAGTTTCCTCCATGCGTTTCCAACGACGCCAGCATGGGGTTTCGCTGAGGTTGACCTTCTCTGCGAGCTTGCTGTTGCTCATGCGTCCGTCTTGCTGGATATGCTCTAAGATGGCGATATCTGTGTCATCTAACACTTCTTTGGTGGATTCTTTCTGTTTCATGGCTATTTTAGAAAAGTCTTGCTCAAATTTGGATTAATATTAGCCTATATAGCAATTTAATTCCTAGTCGAATCTGTAAACTCTCCCCCTATAAATACTTTACTTATTAGGAGTGAGAGGAAATGAGCTCTCAATTAATGCTGGCGTTCTTGCTATTTTCAACATCAATAGCAATTACCCCTGGGGCAGGCAATATCGCATTACTTGGGATTTCAAGTCGTTATGGATTTGCTGCGACTTTACCTTTTATCTCTGGGAACGCTGTTGGCATCATCATCGTATTGGCGGGTTCTAGTGTCGGTTTGGTTAGCCTATTTACCCTTTACCCAGAGCTATACAACATTTTGAAATACGCGGGTGCGGCTTATTTGCTGTTCATGGCATGGTCGATTGCGAATATGCAGATCGAAGAAAGCACTACCGACAATCGTTCAGGTTTTATGTCTGGTGTGTTGGTGCAGGTGTTAAACCCTAAAGGTTGGATTGCTTCGTTAACCGTGTTTTCACAGTTCATTACTCCGAACGCAGATTACTTGATTCAAGTCGTGACTATTATCGCGGGTATGGTGATTACCGGTGTACCGTGCATGTTGGTGTGGGCGTATTGCGGCACCATGCTTAAAAAGTTGCTGCAATCACCAAAACAGATGATGTTTGTGAACCGTTGCTTGGGTGGAAGCTTAGCGATGGTGGTTGCCTTCATGCTTTATCAACCTGCATAAATCACAAAGAAAAAAACCACTCCTAAATCTATAGGAGTGGCGTCTAAATGTCGACTAAGTCGTTAACAGTAAAGAATTAAGTTAACAAATATTTAAGGAACTTGAGTTAAAAGCTTTGAGCTTTTCAGTGTAAAGGTTAAGCGGTTTCAGCCTCTTTAACTGGAGCTGAGTTACGAATTAGGTGGTCAAATGCACCTAAGCTTGCTTTTGCACCTTCACCCATCGCAATAATGATCTGTTTGTAAGGTACTGTCGTTACATCACCCGCCGCGAATACACCTTTCATTGATGTTGCGCCATGAGCGTTAATTTCAATTTCACCGCGTGGTGAAAGCTCAACTTTTGAACCTTTCAACCATTCGCTGTTTGGCATCAGGCCGATTTGAACAAAGATACCCGCGAGTTCTATCTGTTTAAGTTCATCGGTGTTGCGGTCTTTGTATTCCAGACCGGTTACACGGTTGCCATCACCAATTACTTGCGTCGTTTGCGCCATCTTGATGATTTCGATGTTTGGTGTTGCGTTTGCTTTGTCGATAAGCACTTGGTCGGCACGCAGTGTATCTGCAAATTCAAGTACGGTTACGTGTTCCACAATACCCGCTAAATCAATTGCCGCTTCAATACCTGAGTTACCACCACCGATAACCGCTGTTTTCTTACCTTTGAACAATGGACCGTCACAGTGTGGGCAGTAAGCGACGCCTTTATTGCGGTACTCTTGCTCACCCGGAACGTTCATTTCACGCCAGCGAGCACCGGTACTTGTGATAACCGTGCGAGCTCGTAATGTTGCGCCGCTCTCTAGCTCAACGTGGATGTAACCGTCTTCAGTGTCTTCTGCCGCAATGATGTTTGCAGCGCGCTGCTCAGTCATCACTTCAACACCGTACTCTTTTACGTGCTCTTCAAGGCTTGCCACTAACTTAGGGCCGGTGGTCGCTTTCACTGAGATAAAGTTCTCAATCGCCATAGTGTCCATCACTTGGCCACCGAATCTGTCAGCAACCACACCTGTGCGAATGCCTTTACGTGCAGCATAAATTGCCGCTGAAGAACCTGCAGGGCCGCCGCCCACAACCAATACATCAAACGGTGCTTGTTGGTTTAGGTTTGCTGCTTTCTTTTCCGCTGCGCCTGAATCAACCTTGTTAAGGATTTCAGCCAGTGACATACGGCCTTGACCAAATAGCTCACCATTAACGAATACACTTGGTACTGCCATGATGTCGCGAGACTTCACTTCATCTTGGAATGCTGCGCCGTCGATCATCGTTGTCTTAACCAGAGGATTAATCGCCGACATCATATTGAAGGCTTGAACCACTTCTGGACAGTTTTGGCATGAGAGCGAGATAAAAATCTCTACATTAAGCTCTTGATCGAGTTCTTTAATTTGCTCGATTACGTCCGCTTCAAGCTTGATAGGGTGACCACCACTATGAAGCAGTGCTAGAACCAGTGACGTAAATTCGTGACCCATTGGCAAACCGGCAAAACCGATCGCGGTGCATTTCTCTTGGTTCACGACCTGCATGATAGGGCTGCGAGTGCTTGCGCTGTCATCGCGAGTCACTTCAATTTTATCGGTTAAAGACGAGATGTCATTCGCCAGATCTTGAAGTTTGTTCGCGGTGTCGCTGCCATCCAGGCTAAGCACTAACTGAACATTGGTTTTTAGGTTTTCTAGGTATGCTTTTAGCTGCTGCTTCATTGCTTGATCTAACATAATCGTGCCTGCTCTTAAATTCTGTGTCTTGGTATTGACCAATACCTTCTTGCTGAAAAAGGAAAATAAAAAGGGGGCGCAAGTCGGCAAATATTGTGGTGTTGATGTTTTGAAAGGGTGGCGCGCGACTGCCCTTTAGGAGGGGGGCGAAGCGCGCCTGTAGAACCGTTTAGCTATTCTTGTTAGCTAGGCTTAGATTAAATCTTGCCTACTAGGTCTAGAGATGGAGCTAGAGTCTCTTCGCCTTCTTTCCATTTAGCTGGGCAAACTTCACCTGGGTTAGCGGCTACGTATTGTGCTGCTTTAACCTTGCGTAGTAGGTCTTCTGCGTCACGGCCGATGCCTTCAGCTGTGATTTCCATTGCTTGGATAACGCCTTCAGGGTCGATTAGGAACGTTGCACGGTCTGCAAGGCCTTGACCTTCACGCATAACGTTGAAGTTATTTGTGATGTTGCCAGTTTGGTCGCCTACCATGAAGTATTCGATAGTGCCGATTTTGTCAGAAGTATCGTGCCATGCTTTGTGAGAGAAGTGAGTGTCAGTTGATACTGAGTAAACTTCTACGCCGCGAGATTGAAGCTCTGCGTATTTGTCTTGTAGGTCAACTAGCTCAGTTGGACATACAAACGTGAAGTCTGCTGGGTAGAAGAAGAATACAGCCCACTTGCCTTTAACGTCTTGCTCAGTGATTTCTACGAATTCGCCGTTTTTGAATGCTGTTGCGTTGAATGGTTTGATTTCTGTGTTGATCATGTTTTGACTCTCTTTCTAATTTATAGTGTTTAACGCTATCCCGCGTCGATGTAGATATATTGCATTGCCACCGAAAATTAGTGAAATCGGACATTTCTATAGATTCAATAGGCGAATCCTATCTTCGAAAGGAGAAAGCTATCGACAAAAGCTATCAAAGGTCGGCAATACCTAATTTCAGTAGCTATGCTCTTTAGGTTGTTCTCTATATTAGGTTTGTCTCTATTACCGTAGAGCGCCTATTTACAGTTTGAGCATCTATGTATAGCGAGAACATTTATGTATAGCGTGAACATTGATGTAGACAGTGTTTCTTTAAGTGAGCTGAGATCTCCTACTAATTTGCAGATAACGAAAAATTATCATTAATATAATTTATGATAATTTCAGTTAATCATAGTTTCTCCCTATACTCTCTTCATCGAAACGAAATACCGAAGTTAGACTTCGAAAAGCACAGAATAAAAAACGAATTGGAGAAAGTTATGAAAATGAATCACGTAGGCATCATGGTAGGCGACATGGACCAAGCAGTAGAGTTTTACACGAAAGCGCTAGGTCTAAGAGTCGTAATGAACAGCACTAAAGTGATGGAAGAGCGTGAATCAGCAATCGGCCGTATGTGTATTGCTGTATTTGGTGAAGGCTTCAAAGGCTTCAACATCGCACACCTAGTAACATCTGATGGTATCGGTGTTGAACTGTTCGAAATGGTTGACCGTGAAGAGCGTCATAATGTTGATTTCTCTCGCTTAGGCATTTTCCACTTCTGTCTACAGCTTCCAAAAGAGCAGTTTCATTCAGCTATTAAGCGCGTTGAAGAGTTTGGCGGTAAGGTACGTATGGACATTCACCGTTACCACCCAGAAGACGAACTAAAACAAGCACAAATGGTTTATCTAGAAGACCCGTTTGGCAACCTATTCGAGTTCTACTCTCACTCATACGAAGATACGTACGCGACTGATTACGAGTAATAGACGCCATCTACCTGTCGTAAGGTAGAAAAACCGAAACACCCCCTAAAGAGGATTGGTAGAGATACCAATCCTTTTTTTGTGTCTGCGGTATTTGGTTAGAGGTAACGAGTAAACTAGAGCAAACGAGTGCTTTGTGTGTTCTTCGTTGCACTAAAACAAGCCGACTGTGTTGCTCTATAGTGCAGCATTGGCTAGAGATGAAACTTAACTGATTGATAAGTATGATGTTAAACCATTGGCATATATGTTGCTCTATTGTCTTTATGTAAATTGTATACAATAAAAAATACATAAAGGAAGTCACATGGAACAGAACAGTGAATTGATCTACGGATTAGACGATCGACCATCATTCAGAGCTGCCAGTTACGCAGCGTTGCAGCATGTATTAGCCAGTTTCGTTGGTATTATCACGCCCACACTCATTATTGGCGGTGTGCTTGGGTTGGGTGAGCACATTCCTTATCTGATCAGCATGGCACTCATGGTGTCTGGGGTCGGTACCTTCATTCAAGCGAGAAAAATAGGGCCAGTTGGCGCAGGGATGATCTGTGTCCAAGGAACCAGCTTTGCGTTCTTGGGATCTGTATTAGGTGCAGGTTTTCTGGTTAAAGCGAATGGAGGTGGGCCAGATGAAATGCTCGCTACCATTTTCGGTGTCTGCTTCTTTGGTGCATTTGTTGAAATCGTACTATCGCGCTTTATCGAAAAGCTCAAAGTCGTTATCACTCCCGTTGTGACTGGAATCGTTATCACGACGATAGGTATCTCTTTGATTAAAGTCGGTGTTACTGATATTGCGGGTGGCGTTGGCGCCGAAGATTTTGGCTCTGGAAGCAATCTGATGTTGGGTGCCATCGTCCTCGGAACCATAGTCGTGCTTAACCTGAGTAACAATAATATGGTTAGGCTGTCGTCGATTTTAGTTGGGTTGGTAGTTGGCTGGGGCGTTGCCATTTTGATGGGTAAAGCGTCTATGGTTTCTTTTGCTTCTCAACCGCTATTGAGTATTCCTGTCCCATTTAAATATGGCTTCGCTTTTGATTGGCAAGCCTTCCTGCCTATCGCTTTTATTTACTTGATTACCGTTATTGAAACCACGGGTGACCTTACCGCCAACAGTATGTTCTCAGGGCAGCCAGTTAAGGGGCCAAAATACATCAATCGACTCAAGGCTGGCGTGCTAGGTGACGGTGTGAACTCGCTCATCGCAGCGGTATTCAATACTTTTCCGAACACGACTTTCAGCCAGAACAACGGTGTGATCCATTTTACGGGGATCGCGAGTCGCTACATCGGCTACTTCATTGCCGCGATTCTTTTTCTGTTAGGGTTATTTCCCATCTTAGGTGCGGTTTTAATGACGATTCCAAAGCCAGTATTGGGCGGGGCGACATTAGTGATGTTCGGTACGGTTGCTGCGGCGGGCATCAAAATCATCGCCAATGAAAAACTGGATCGCCGCAGAATTATGACGATTGCCATCTCACTAGGCTTAGGGCTTGGGGTGATGCTAGTGCCGGATTTATTGAAAGAAGCACCCAAGCTAGTGCAAAGCATATTTGGGTCACCTGTAACCATGTCTGGTATTGCCGCGCTTGTGACTACCGGGTTGATGTCTTTGGTGCCTGAAACAAAAGCCAAGCAGATTTCGAACGTCGTACAGACCAGTAAAGCGTAACGGGCTTCTTCGTGCTGAACTAAGGATGTTTAACTAGAGCCACATGACATATGTGGCTCTCAACTTTAACTTATTGTGTGACGTGTTGGCATCTCACTTAATTTGGTAAATAACATAAAATTATCATTAATATAAATTATGATAATTTCAGTTAATCGTCGTATCTCCATATACTCTCTCCATCGAAACGAAACACCGAAGCGAGTCTTCGAAAAATACAGAATTAAAGAGAATTTGGAGAAAGTTATGAAAATGAATCACGTAGGCATCATGGTTGGCGACATGGACAAAGCAGTCGAGTTTTACACAAAAGCGCTAGGTCTAAGAATCGTAATGAACAACACTAAAGTGATGGAAGAGCGCGAATCAGCAATCGGCCGCATGTGTATTGCAGTATTTGGTGAAGGCTTTAAAGGTTTCAACATTGCTCACCTAGTAACATCTGATGGTATCGGTGTTGAGATGTTCGAAATGGTTGACCGTGAAGAGCGTCACAACGTTGATTTCTCTCGCCTGGGCATTTTCCACTTCTGTCTACAGCTTCCTAAAGAGCAGTTTCATTCAGCGATTAAGCGTGTTGAAGAGTTTGGCGGTAAGGTTCGTATGGACATCATGCCTTACCACCCAGAAGACGAACTAAAACAAGCACAAATGGTTTACCTAGAAGACCCGTTTGGCAACCTGTTCGAGTTCTACTCGCACACATACGAAGACACGTACGCGACTGATTACGAGTAATCGCGTTACTACCTTCCATAAGGTAGATAAACCGAAACACCCCCTAAAGAGGATTGGTAGAGATACCAATCCTTTTTTGTGTTTGTGTGCTTTTTAAGTGCTCCATCATGTGGTGGTGGTTAATAAATCAACAACTTTAAGGCGTTGTTAAAGTTGACGTTTTGAAGATAAAACCTTTCATGAATATGACTGAAGCGAGCGTGCTTCATGAAAACATTGCGCAATCACACTAGTGATAGCCTTCGCTGAGAACTCATAATACTCAGTTCAATACTGCTGAACCGCACTACAATGAAAATAGATAAACATTACATGAAGAAGATCTACTGAAATAGCATGAAAAAACTAAACCTTATCTTTGCCGCTTTTCTTATTACTTTGCTTGCCGGATGCTCGTCACATGCGGCCGTCGATACTTCAAAAACAAAGGGCTATGCCAATTCACATGCGCTTGTGGGAGTGGCTTCTTGGTATGGCGATAAATTCCATGGAAAACTGACGGCAAGTGGTGAAACGTATAATAAAAACGCCTATACAGCCGCTCACAAAACCTTGCCATTTGGGACTATCGTGAGAGTGACCAATACAGCCAATAACAAGTCAGTCGATGTCAAAATTAACGATAGAGGCCCTTACGTAAAAGGCCGAGTGATTGACCTTTCCCACAAAGCATTTTCTCAAATTGGTGACGTTAAGAAAGGCGTAGTAAAAGTCAAAATTGAGATCATTGATGACAGTAACACCTTTCGATACAAGCACTAGAATCCCCTCATAACCTTCCCTTGGTTGACATCTACGATCCCTTACTGTAGTGGGGAAGGGGAGAAACAGAATCTCGATATCGGTGAATCAATAGCTCATTTACGCTTACTCAATAAGGCTACTTAGTAGCCTTTTTGTGCCTTTCGATAATTCATTTCAATAAGATTATCTCATTTCTAGTATGTGGGTTGATGATGTTATGTGGTCAATAAATCAGTGTCTTAGCTTTCTTATCATTAGGGTTCATTGAAATTCATTGTGAAATAATGAAAAGCTAACCTAATCCAAGTTGAGCTTTGGTGTGATTAACAGTGAAAGCCTAAGGGCAATTACATTTAGTTACTTACTGAAGTAAAACTGAAATATTAGTTACACGGTTCTGAAATTTTTGGTGTTTAGCTTATGGGCTTCTATATCGCATTTAAATAAGGAAATACCCGTGAAGCTAACCCCTGTCGTTGCAGCCGTAATTATGTCTTTCAGTTCAGCAAGTTTTGCTTTTAGCTTGCAACAATCTGCCAATGAAAACAGTGAAGATCTCGTATGGACAGGGCACCTAAGCCCAGACAGCGACACGGTAATGTCTGCGATGCTCGCGGCTCATATTTATGGTGGTACGGCGACAGTGCCTGAGCCGATTAATCCTGAATCGACGTTTATCTTGAACTACTGTAATGCAGAATCTCCACGTGTAGAGACAGATTACTCTTCATACCGAGTGGGGCTGGTTGACTTCAACCAAGTGACTCAATTAGCACCAACTATTGATCAAGCATCCATTGTGGCAGTGGTCGATCATCATGCGATTGGTGGCTCTCCAATTAACACCCCGCAGATTGTCGAGATGGATATCCGAGGTTGGGGTTCAGCTGCAACTATACTGGCTGACAATGCTGAAAAGCTCGATGTGACATTACCTAAACACCTCGCTTGTGTTGGCTTGGGTGCGATTCTTTCTGACACAGTGGTATTCCAATCAACAACTACAACAGATCATGATCGTGAATACGCAGAGAAGCTGGCGAAGGTTGCAGGCATTTCAGATATCGAAGACTTCGGTCAACAGATGTTGGTTGCTAAGTCAGATCTCAGTCACCTTTCTTCTGAAACCATTCTGACGCTGGATTACAAAAACTTTAAATACGGTGGCAAACAGGTGGGTATTGGTGTGGCTGAAACGCTAACGGCTCAACAACTGATTGACCGTAAAGGTGAGCTTTTGGCAGCTATGAAAGCCTACAAAGAAGAGAACGGGCTAGACTATCTGTTCTTCTCCATCACAGACACCAAGAACAAAGAGGCAAACTTACTTTGGGTGGATGAAAGTGACTACCAAGTCATCAAATCTGCTTTCAATGCCGAACCAACAAGCGATATGCTGACCCTAGAAGGCGTCACTTCACGCAAGCGTCAGATTGGCCCTGCGGTACAAAAGGCAATTGAGAGTTTGTAGAGAGTAAGAGCCGTTACTTTATAAATAAGTAGTGAAGGGATTGGTAGAGATACCAATCCCTTTTTGTTTTTGGGTGTGCTGAATTAGATTTGGATAAAATTGAGTTACGTTTTTTCTAATTTGACAAAGTTTATGGATAACCCGGATCTAACATAGCCCTTTATGATACGAATCCCAAAGGACATTCACGACCAACCACGTGAAGAGTTAGACTTAGAGTGGTCTTAAACAAGTAACCAATGCTAGTCGCGGATTTCCATTATCGGTAAGTTAGTATTCATAGTTTGAACCAATAATACAGTGTTTTATTGTTTATAGTAAATCCCAGACAGAATGACTAACAGGACAATGAAATGACCTCAATCAAAACCATTGGTTTAACAGCTATCGCACTTGCACTTATGACAATTACTGGCTGTACCAGCTTAAAGGTAAAGGCTGCGAACGTATTCGTGTCTGACCCAATTATCAAACACGCAGACCACGACCAACTTACCGAAGCCAGTTCGAAAATCGATGGTATCCGTTATACATCAATGACGACGACGATCATCACGACCAAAGCAGCCAAGCGCACAAATGGAGTTGCTCGCGTAGACATCGAGGCTGATGGAATCGAAGAGGTGCAATCAAAATGGCATGGTGAAGAACACGTTTGTCAGATGTACCACGATCGCATGAACAATCCAGAAACTGAGGGCCTGTCAGACATCGTTGATAATGGGTTAGCGCTGAACTACCAGATCGCTATTCGTGGTGTTGATGGTCAGTCCTATACTTGTTCTGGGCATGTAGATCCACAATAACAAAAAATAACACTGCGCTTTACTGGGTCTATTTCAAAATTTGGAAACGAATTTTTTTTATCGCTGTTTGGTGAGCAATGTGCCTGTTTTTCACATTAGCTAGTTGTATTACTCGTGCCATACCTAATGAAACGTTTAAGGCACTGTCCAGTATTGATTGTGCACATCACTGTCTTGTTTTTACACAAATCTGACATTGATGAATGCCATAAGCTATCGATATAAACATCAACATATTGTATTATTATATCCGTATTTATACTTATTAGGATTTTCTATGTTGATTCACGAATTTTCGAATAAGGACGTTACCGCTGAGCATGTAATTTTAGCTCAAGCAATACTAGCAGGGACTGCTCAAGGTGATAAAAGTAAAGCACAGCGCTTTATGATTTTTGTAAATGAGATTCCAGATGCGCCGACTGTGCAAAACCTGATTCCACGCTTTAGTCAATTTATGAAGCGCTTTAAAGCCAGCTGACATTCAGAATACGTTACACAGGGATGTGTAATTAAGATCACCAATTCCCCCCTAAACACTACCTACTTTTAAACTCTATCTGACCCTATGCTCGCTCTATATCTAGCCATTGTTGTCGGAGGACAATAGAGTTTGATCAATTTTAAAAACGTTTCTGGACATTTCTGAGTTAGAGAAACCACCGCTAGATATAGAAAAAGAGGTCATATAGACCTCTTTAATGGATTCGTACTCTCGATACAAAAACCATACACCACCGTCCAAGGTTAGCCTTAAATACCTCGGAAAATCAAGAACTTGTCTTTCTTGATAATTAGGTTTATAAATATTCTATCATTACTTTTGTCGCCAGTTAAACAAGCAAGGAAACTTAAGAGCTAAAATAATACCTAGTACATATCAAGAATATTCTTCAACAAACTCCTCTGGAGTTCCTTCTAATATTTGAGTATTTCTAACAAACACTGTATTGGCAAACCAAATCAAATTTTTCAAAGTCAAAGGGTAATCAAAACCTTTATTGTACAATTCAGAGATAAAATCTTCCCTGTCTACACGGAAAAACTTTTTTGCCAACTCCACATCCGTGTTGAAAATTTGAATGATATCCTCACAAAGAGCAAAGTCCTGAATCCTCAACCTCAATTTTTGCCGAAGCATCGCCTCCCAGTTTTTTTGCTTGTAATGCTTATACGCTACGTCTTCAAGAATTCGAATCATAGTCCACTCACTTGTTTCCAAAGAAGCATAGACGCCATTCAATTTTCTAGATTCTGTAGAACTATCCTTCCAATCATCTTGAAACTTAAATCTCAAATCGTGCTCTACTTCGTGCCAGCCTTCTGAAAGCACAGTTCTAATTTGAAGCTCAAACGTATCATCAATACAATGTGAATTATCACAATCTAAAGTAAATCTTGTTTCACTGGGTAACTCATACACTAAGTTATAACGAACAGGCTTGAATGTATTATCATCAAGGTCATCAATGCTCGCATCTTTTTTTCTCTCGCTATAAGTCGTACTCATAACTTTATGCACTAGCCCTATATCATCGGGGAAGTACAGTACGACTCTAATACCTATTAAGTCCTGTATTTTTGAGAGCCCTTCTAAGTATTTAGCTTTAGAGGCTATTTTCTTGCTTAAGGAACGAGAATCTTTCGCTCTTGAAAAAATACGATACATTATTCCAATTTTATCAAGCGACTTTGATATACCTTGTACAAGATCTTTCTCAATTAATGTAGGGAGATTTTGTTTCATTATACTTTCCCTAGCATTTCTTTAATAAGAACAATGCTATTCCTATTAATTGCAATGTATTCACCGTCATCTGCATTTTCTAAAATTTGATTAGACTTCATTCTTTTAATTTCTAATGTAATTTGACGTTTTGTATACCCTTGCTGTTGGCACACTTTATAAATACTTACCATAGGGATATGCAACCTATCAATTTGGGCTGAACCTACACGCCAATAACGCTCTAAAATCAAGCGAGTAAGCTCATCAATCTCTTCTTCATCATCATTATGTGGCTTATACCCCTCAATATCATTAATAAGCCCATTGTTATCGATACAGTTTAAGAAAAGGAAAGACTCGGTATCTACCAGTTCTCCATCAATAGTACATCCATAAAATTTACAGTTGAGAAATGTTACTTCTTGGATGTTTTTTGCTGTGAACTCGATATCACTAAATACACAATCACTAAATGATATTTCATTTACTTTGCTAGTTTTGAATAGTTTGTATTGTTGTATGTTTAGAGACATTATTGAGCATTGGTCGTAATCTTCGGAGCAAATCTCGCCTAACATATTTAACTCATATTTAAATCTATCCGAAGCAGTTAGAAACTCGTTCATCGGTTCTAATGCACCCCAGAGTTTTGCTCTATCCTTTTTCTGCCTAGGTGCGTATGAAAGCACAGCTGGTTCGACAAATCTTTCATCACTTGCCATCCATTCATCTTCACAATTCAAGACACTCTCAGCTATATAGTTCCCAAACACAAACTCATTTACAAATTCAATTCGACCTTCGCCTTGATTACTTCGGTCAAAAAATGCGTGGTTCGATAAAGTGTTACTTAACGAGTCTATTGAAGGGCGGTCACTTACCCCATATGACTTTCTTGCCTGCTCTAAAATACCTAAGCACTTCTTCGACTTAAAAAATTCTATTAATTTTTCTTTAGATTCAGACGTATAGTTTCGTTCGCACATATCTTCCGCAAGCATAGTCAAGAGAGCACTTTGATTTTCAGGGGTAATATGTAGCTTTTGACGCTCTTGTTCACGCTCCAGCATGCTATTAAAATATCTATCTACCAATTCGTAAGGGGAATCACACAGTTCTTGAAACTTATCGTCTGCCACAAAACGTAAGTAAGACAGAAGTACAGGGTTAGATACTTCTGTAAGATTCAAGCCAACGCTCTCTATTTTATTCTGTCTCTCAGAGCCTAACCAATCACATACTTCTGGGCGCTCAATTCTGTAACGTACAAATTTGAACTTCTCATCAAACTTATCAACCCAATCACTAAAAGTAGCACCATCAAACATCGCTGACTTTCGAGACGTAATGATAATTTTTGCCTTTCCTTCCAGCAACTCACTGATAGTCTCAAGCATTGGTTCTGCATTTTCATAGTCTTCACTAGATTCTGACTTTTGAGTATCCGAAAGTAATTCATCAAAACCATCAAGAACCATGACAATTCGACCATTCTTTAGCTCGTATTCAACTATGTCTGAATTTACCTGATTAAAAGCTCTGTCGACTTCACGTACAAAAACATGACTAAAAATCCTCGCTTGCCTGTCTCTAGAGAATTCCGTAAAGAAAGGGATAGGATTATTAGAGTCTGAAACCAGATTATTTATCAGCTCATATGATGTACATGTTTTACCAAATCCAGCTGGTGCTTCAATGAGAATCAACTGAGCAGAATCATCATTTAATCTAGATGTAATATCTTCAATGATGCCGTTTGATGGCTCGTGACTAGACTTAGCTACGGTATATGGGGCATTAATATAATGATAGGATAGGTCTTCATCTTTTTCTGGGTATGCAAGCATTACTGACTTAACGTATTCATCATACTCACTTGTAATACGATTTCGCCAAGCCTCAACATCAAAAAATCCGTTAAATAATCCAACTTCAATATCATTTAACGTTGAATACTCAGTAACCTTTGCTGAAACACCTAATTCATTAAGGTTCTTAATCTTTTTTTCAATCTGTATCTTATCGTCAGGGTTATTCGCTATCTTAACAACCTCTGCATTATGGAAGAAACCTGACCTAAACGTAAATGTAAGGTACGAACTGTTTGAGTAAGGCTTTTTGTATTCAAACCCGTACTTTTTATATTTTTCGATTACTTGACTAGCACACAGAATCATCTAACCAACTCTTTTTATTAAGTTTATTAGAGCGATGATATCAGATTCATATACATCAGTCTTTGTAACAAGGCACAATTTTAATATCTATACCTATCTCAAGGTCATAGCCATCTGAGAGTTTGAATTGCTCCTATCAAAGGTGACATTAACAGCCCTTATGAACGAATTATCAAATGAATTGCTAATTGGCACATTCAATGAAGAGTTAGGTGTTGTGGTTCAACTATCTAACAAACTTTGGGGCAAATCCGTGTTAGCCCAACCTCAAATCCCCTCCTAACCTCCCCTTAATCCGCATCTTCGATCCATTATGATTCGTGGAAAGGGGAGGAACTGAATACCGATGGCGGCATGTGCATTTACACATTCAGCGCCAAAGAAGGTTCTCCCCCTCGGTCGTCAATCTAGAGGGGAGTGATGAACTCAACTTGAGGGGGAGTTAGAGGGGGAGGCTGTTTAAAAATCGACGAAAACACGGCAGCCTATCAGCTATTGAAAGCACTGCGATTGACCCTGATATGAATGGAACGCACATGCATTCCAATTGAAAGATTCAGCGTTCTAAAACTCACAACGTATAAGCGTTATTCGATTCCAACCACTCTTTTACCGCTCGGTTAAAAGTGACCAACTTCTGCGGTGTTACTCTTCTTTGAGCATAGATAAGACTTAGTTTTTGGGCTTTTATCGACCATTCTGGGAATACGTGAATAAGCTCACCTTGTTTGAGCTGCTCTTCAACTTGATAGAACGGCAAGCTGGCGACACCTATCCCTTGCATTGCTAACTCCAAAATTGAACTGTAGGTATTAGAGCTAACACTTCCGGTTACTTCAACATGGTAGGTTTGTTCGCCATTGATCAACTCCAGCTGATTCCAACGTTCATTTTGACTGTTAAGAATGAAGCTGCATTTATGGATGTCTTTGGTGGTGGCGAGTGGGTAAGTTGATGCGTAACCCGCACTGCAAACGAGAACATTGCGGATGTGCCCGAGATCGTTGGCAATCACATCATTAGGGAGTTCATCGTAGGCTCGGAAAGCAATGTCAAAGTCTCCAGACTCTATCTTCTTTTTCATCGGCCCAAAGTCGAGAATCAAATCCACTTTTGGGTATTCTTGCTTGAAGGTAGGGATGATGTGACGACAAAGCGCACGCCCAAACTCTATCGGTGCGGTAATTTTTAAATCGCCTGCCACTTCCTGCGTCATGTCTAAGACACGCATTTCCGCTTCGGTTGCTAATAGTTGAATTTGCTTCGCTTTCGAATACAACTCTTCACCTACTTCCGTGAGGCTGATAGAACGAGTCGTTCTGTGAAACAGTTTAGAATTCAATGTTTCTTCGAGTCGTTGTACATGCCGAGACACCAAACCTTTTGACACATCCAATACTTCAGCTGCCTTGGTGAAGCTTTGCTCTTCGGCGACAGTCAAGAAGGTCTGCATATAAATCAAATTCATCATTAACACCATTTAGTAAACAGTGAAGTCATTTTGTACTGTTTTTCTCACTCCTTCAAGAAACTAAGATTCAAAACGTAAACAGAAAGGAGAGAACAATGAACAAATTACTACTTATTACCGCTGCAATGGCTGCCTCTATGAATGTTTCAGCTGCCTCTGTTGTAGAAAGCAACCCAACATTGGTTGGAGACTCATTCGGCTTTGTTGAAGGCCCAATATGGGATGTGGAACATCAACGTTTCTTGTTTAGCGATATACCAAATAACACAACCTATTCTTACGATCTTAACGGCAAGCTGAGCGTTTTTGATGACAATTCTGGCTATGCCAATGGTCTCGATATCGATGCGAAAGGCAACCTTTGGGCGGCCCGCCATGATAGAAAGCTGTCGTACCGTCAGGGTAACGGAGAGAAAGTGATTGTCGCTGCAACGTATAACGGCAAGCTGCTCAATAGCCCGAACGATTTAACCGTTAACAGCGATGGCAGCGTGTGGTTTACCGATCCTCCGTTTGGTATCCAAGGTTACGGCCCAGCAAAGGCAGAACCAGAGCAACCGGTTAACGGCGTTTATCGTTACCTAGATGGTGATCTAAAGTTGATCTCTGGAGAGTTCAAGCTACCAAACGGCATCGCTTTTTCTTCTGATGAATCTTCGTTATACGTTGCCGACACATCTGATGGCTGGGTATACCGATTTGATGTTGATGGACAGTCACTCAGCAACAAGACGCAGTTTGCCCAGGTGAAGGCGGAGTCTGGC
Source organism: Vibrio sp. 10N.261.51.F11 (assembly GCF_041471665.1). Lineage (NCBI taxonomy): Bacteria > Pseudomonadati > Pseudomonadota > Gammaproteobacteria > Vibrionales > Vibrionaceae > Vibrio > Vibrio sp. 10N.261.51.F11. The sequence continues at coordinate 96,171 of NZ_JBFROW010000031.1, forward strand.
TCTGAACCTATGGTTGATGGCGTTGCTGTTGATGCCGATGACAACCTCTTTGTTGCAGCGCATGGTGGCGTGGGTGTGTTCGATAAAGACGGTAAGCAAATAGACTTCATTGCTATCGATGCGGGCCATATCAGCAATCTAGAAATTGGCGGGAAACAGCAAGATTTACTGATGGTAACGGCATACAACAAAGTGTTGGTGTTCAAGCTTAAGTAACACCTTACACAAACGAAAATAAAAAAGGACGGGTAGAAATACCGGTCCCTTTTCTCATTTGAATAGGTCGAAAGTGGATTAGCTCGATGCGCAGTAATGATGCTGCCGACGATTAAGGCTTAGGCTGATTGGTTTCTACATCAAGCGCCGTTTGATTTGACCTACTGAAATACTTCTTCCATTTTATTGGCATCATAGGAATGACGATTAGGCTGATGCCGACAAGGGTCAACATGTCTGGAATCTCGTCAAACCACATCACGCCAAATAGGGTCACGAACACCAACCCCGAGTATTCCGCGAGAGCAATTTGGTTTGCTGGCGCTTTTTTATAAGCGACCACCACAAGGGCATGGTATCCCAGAACGAATAGGTTGATTGCCATAATCCACCCAACATGACGCCATTCAATCGCCGCCCATGCAGGCAGAGCAAGAGCAAGAGCCAACGCCAGCGGTAGAGTCATCACACTGGTCCAAAATAGTGTCGAGATAATGTGTTGTTCTGCGTGAAGACGTTTAATCAAAATATTGCCGACACCCATCGCGAGCGCACTGCCTAAGCCTGCAATAGCGGCCCAGTGAAATTGCTCTGGACGCAACACGATTAACACACCCACGAAACCAATCAGTGTCGCCACCACTTTTGATGATGTCGGCTTCTCTTTCAGTAAAACAATAGAAAGCGGGAGCATAAGAATGGGCCCAACATAGAACATCGCATTTGCAGTCGCCAAGGTGAGGTGTGTGATGGCAATCATTGCGCAGCCGCTGCCCACTAGGATGAATTGAGCCCGCAAGAAATTGATGCGACAACCACCTTGCATGCGCGTCTCTTTGGGTAGCTTTAGCCAAAAAGGAAGCAGCAACATCACGCTCAATAGCTGGCGGATAAACACATATTGGAACGTGGGCACTTCACCGTTCAGCACTTTGAGTGAGACGTCTGAAAAGGAGGCGAGCAGGTTTGCGAATACTAAGAGCAAAATCGCGTGGTTGGTGGCTTTGGTCATACAGAAACAGTGCTACATATTTGTCATACAATTATGGGCGCACATAATACATGAGAATCGAAAATATGTAAGAACAAAAACCAAGTAAGAAGAATGTCGTTCGATGCTTACTTATATGGGGTGCGAGATTTGCTGTTACGACCTGAGTTCAGTAGGAGAGTGCCCAGTCCAATTCGGTATTTATTGAACAATCGAATAAATATGCAACAACATCAGCGCATTGGAGATCATCGCTGTTTGAGCCTACTTGGCAGAGAGACACTGTCGGGTAGGATCGCGCAACTCAATAATGGTATTGCCTGTGTCTTTTCGTTTGAAAGCAGAGTCATTAACTTGAGCATTGCTGAAGTCAGTGCGAAACAAGTCGGCACGCAGTAAATCGACGTTGAGCATTTGGACGTGACTCATGTTGGAGTTACGTAGGTCAGCATCGCGGAAGCTTGTATTGTTGAGGTTCGCATGGCTGAAATTGGCGTAGGTGATGTCAGCCTCATTCATGTTGGAGCCTGATAAATTGGCGCCACTAAAATCGGTACGTATCAGGTTGGCGCAACGAAGGTCAACATCTTGAAGCGCTAGATTACTTAGATCGGTATTACCTAATTGTGCCCGTTCGCCGCCTTGGTTTTCCAACCACAGTTTATGCTGTTCTAAAATAGAATCGAGTTGTTGTCAGAGTTTGTTGGTCGAAAGCGAGATCAGTTTTAGGCGATTCAAAGAAAAGCAAACAACCAAGTTAGTCATCTCGGTTATTTGCTTTAGATTTGTTGCTTTTATGGTGAATGGACGAGCGCTTTTCGAGGTTAAAGCGTGTTTTTGTACACCTTACCGTCTTTCATGATCAATTTTTGTGTCTCTGTGTTAGCGACACAAGCAACACTTTCCAGTGGGTTGCCATCGATGATCAATAGGTCGGCATACGCGCCTTCAACGATCTGACCTAACTTGCCTTCTTGGTATGGGTGTTGATAGGTCGACATCTCGAACAAGCGTCCACAGTTTGATGTCGCCATGCGAAGTGCGGTGATGGTATCGAATACTTGCTCAATCGCACCAAGCTCATTCAATTGTGTCGCATGAACGTTGGTCTCACCCACACAGTCAGTGCCAAAAGCGATGTTCTGGATGTCGTATTTCTTAATCAGTTCTGCTGACTTGAACATCGCTTTGCCTACGCGTTCTGTCTTGCGGTATGTCTCTTCATTTGGCAGCGGGATCTTACGCTCTGCAATCAATGAAGAGGTAAAGTAAGAAGGAATAACCCAAATGCCTTTCTCTTTAATGATTTCTGCAATGTCGTCGTCCATGATAGTTGCGTGTTCGAAAGACATCACGCCCGCTTCAGCGGCTCGGCGCATTGCATCAGAGGTGTGGATGTGCGCGGCAACATAAGTGCCGTAATCAGAAGCGGCATCAACCGCGGCTTTCATTTCTTCTGATGTGAATTGCAACGTGTCTAGTGGGTCGAACGTTGAAGATGCACCACCACCCGCCATGATCTTGATTTGAGAAGCGCCCATAAACAGTTGTTCACGCACAGCTTTTAATACTTCTGAACGACCATCTGCCACTTTCATTGCGCCAAGCTTCATCATAGGTGAATCTTCATGCCCGTTAGCTAAACGCTCTTGTGCTTGGTTTTGACGGTAATCGGAGTGACCACAAGTTTGCGAGATAGCCGCCATTGAAGGAAGAATACGTGGGCCAGTGGCATAGCCTTTGTCGATGCTGTTTTTAAGGCCAAGCGTATTACCCGCCACGTCGCGAATGGTAGTAAAACCGCGCATTAACATCTCTTCTGAAATCTTCGCTGAGCGAATCGCCACTTCTTCACGCGTCATGGTATCAATCACATTAAAAGAGGCAGAGAGCGTGATATGAACGTGCGCATCAATCAGGCCTGGCATGACCGTACCGCCTTGAGCATCAATCGTTTCATCGGCAATCGTTGGGTCAATCTCTCCAATCTGAGTGATCAAGTTATCTTCGATGAAGATTGATACGTTCTCGATTAAGTTGTTATCAACACCGTTAAATACGTTCGCGTTAGTGATTAGCTTTTTCATAGTCTGCACCTTTTGGAAATGAGTGTGTGTCGCTGATGGAGTCATCTTATGGGGCGCAGCATTTGAAGAATGGCCATTTGGTGACAAGCAATGACGAGACTTATCTTTTGGTGCTTTTCTATATTTCTAAGTTTTTCCTATTCGAACGTTAAGGTGTATTTCAAATCGTCGTCACCTTGTGTTGAGAATCAATTTACCGAACTGTAACTGGCTCTAAAACGGAAGGCCTAAGGAAAATACTGAATGAGTTCATCTGCTTATAGGTCGAACGTTAAATTGACAAGATCTTATAAAATGTTAAATCGGTGTCAGTATTTAGGGGCTCTGACATTGGTCTGAAATTTAAGTTCGTTCTATGAGGCAACATCCTTACATCAAGAAAAATATATGGTTAAGGATTAACTCATGAAAAAACAAAATATCTCGGCAGTCGCCCTTTTAGCACTGATTATTACAGGTTGTGGCGGAGAAAGTTCATCAGGAGGTGACAGCACAACGTCTAATAACGCTAATGTTCCAAGTAATCCAAGTAATCCAAGTAATCCAAGTAATACCGGCTCATCATCTACCTCTCAGCAGCCTGACATTAAAGCTCTTAGCAACAATATGATTTTTGCGATCGAAGGTTTTATCGAAGAAACGGATCCAATCAGAAATTTCTCATCTATTACCGTCAAAAACGAGCTGCCTGCGTTCAAGAGTGGAGATACTCAGAAGGTTGATGTGACTATCGCTGTACCAACAATCGTTATCGATAATGGCAGCAACTTTGTTAACGATTGGCACTGTTACGAAACCACAGGATTAAGCGCGCAAAGGAAGAATCATCAGTTACTTGTGGACGGTACAATTTCTGAATATCGATACGATATGCAAAGTAACTCTTGTTCTAGTGAGCAATTGGGATCGTATGTGTTTAACGATGCGGTGTTCGACAGTTCGTTGGAATTTAAAACCGTTGGCAGCGTAGTTTCCAAAGATGGGAGCGGGATAGAGTCTAATTTACCTACTTACGATTTTATCGCTCAAGCTTATGGAGAGCAGTCAAAAGAGCGGTTTGGTGATTCTTGGGAATTATTACAGCGCGACAAAATTAACGCAGCAGCTAAGGAGGTTGGGGCCTCGATCTTTGAGTTGAACACTTCATCTGGAAAGATCGATTTGGATCTAGGTCAGCTTAATAGCGACACTCTCATCGATTTCGCTTCACTAGATACAAATCAATTATTGAACGGTGCGATTTGGGGGATGCCCGGTCAAGGCGTTGCCGATGATAAATGGTGCCGAATTGTGAATATTCCAGAAGATCTAAGTCAGAACAGTATCAAGTACCAATCTGTTATCTCGACAAATTGTGCGAGGTCGACACAACGTTATTGTGATGCCTTTGGTTCATCGTTTTCGAGTGGTAACTACCCACCAGCAGCTCCTATCGCTTGGGACAATAACACGGCGAGTAATGCTCAGTTGAACTCAGATGAGCAGTACCGAAGAGATGCTCAAGGTCCTTTGTTGTGAACAGTTCTGGTCAGAATGCGTTTGTCCTCTCATCCAATTCTGTTGTGATTCCTATTTTTGGTTACACCAGCCCGCGAAGTGATGGGCAAGTTAACAATGCTGGTCTTAATAGTTGGGCTGGTCACGAAGGTCACTGCCAAAACGTGATGAATAGCCGACACACAAAGATGGGGATTGGATACAAAGCCAGTAAGTCAGATGCATCGAAGATGTCTTATTGGACGCAAGATTTCAATTAACACACTCATTGCCTAAATAAGGGTCATCCATTTAGCGTTTTTATTCTTTCCTTAGTTGGTAGTGGCAGGTTACTTGGTAGTAGCAGATCACTCGATAGTGGCACTTTACTCGATAGTGCCATTGTACTTTACAGTGATACGTGGGCGATCAGGATTATTAAAGGTGGAGGCGCGAGGACACCATGGCGATTCATTAATGTCGTGAATGATTTTGAGTGGTGTCATGAAATGGTAAGTTTTGCTTCGATTCGAACGCTAAGATGTATTTCAAATCAAGGCTACTTATCAAATTAGAGAGAGACAGAATGACTAAATCAGACAAAGTTTACGGGTTCAACACACCACAACGTCTATTCGTAGGTTACACGTTAGCCGTGCTGGTGGACTTAGTAGTACTTAACTTTTTCGATGAGTACTGGGACTTCGTCAACATTGAATCTTTCACTATTTCTTTGATAGCGGCGTTGTTGCTGCAGTTATTGTTGAAGCTCTCTATTGGCTTAGAACACAAGGTAGCGGATTACTTCAAACAGAAATCTGGAACGGCACCTAAGGTGTATCGAGCGCTGTCGACATACATTATTCTTGTTGGCTCAAAATTCGTCATGCTAGAAGCGATAAACCTTATGTTCGGTGACAAGGTGAGCTTCACAGGCCCTTGGGGCGGTGTAGTAGCGTTCTTCGCTGTGGTATTTACGATTCTGGTTGCTGAAGTGATTGTATCGAAGATCTACTTTGCTCTGGATGAAAAGCAAGATTCAAATGTGAACGCGCTTAAAGACACCAACGCGTAACACAACATAAAATACAGATGTGAATAACAGACGAGCCAGCTGAATAAGCTGGCTCGTTTTCGTTTGAGTTGCGATAACCAATTCGATACGCGAATTGGCTTTATTTTTCGTAAACCACATCCCCGCGTAACACCGTCATCAACACTTGAGTCTTAGCGATTTGTCTTGCTGATACTGTGGTGATGTCGCGGTCGAGAATGGCGAAGTCAGCGGATTTGCCTACCTCAATAGAACCTGTTACATCTTCAATTCCAAGACTTTTGGCGGCATTGAGCGTGTAAGCGTCGATGGCTGTGTAGATATCGGTTAGGCCGGTTTGGCCCATGATTAAGCTGTTCGCGATGCCGACTAAAGGGTTGATGTCGTGTACGTTCCAGTCACTGCTTAAGGTGATATTCGCGTCGGTCTTGAGTATTGCATCGAGGTTCATCATGGCTTTAGCACGGCGAGCACCTAGGAAAGCTTCAGCCCATTGGTGTTGATGCCTTGCAACGTAATCAGAGCCAACTTGGAAATCTGCAGTTACATCTAACTGGCGAAAGCGTGGCACATCTTCATCATTGATTAATTCGACATGGGTTAGGGTGTAGGGTTTGGTTGAACCTTGTTTGCGAATACTTTCTATCGCATCAAGAGATTCACGAACCGCTCCATCACCAATCGCATGAATGTGGGCGCTAAAGCCGATTTTCTCGAGCGCAGTTAACCATTCTTTCATTTGTTCTGGCGGAATATAGTTCAAGCCATTAGGAGACTGGGGTAGATAAGTATCTAAGTAGGGCGCGAGTGTTTTGGCGGTGCCATTGATAAAGATGCCATCACTGTACATTTTCACCTGATCGACAAGTAACAGATGGCTTTTATCGTCGGAATGCATTTTCTCAAAGACTTCTAATTGAGAAGACATCACCATCGATGGGTACACCCAAGGGCGTAGCGATACTCGCGCCGTTAAGTCTTGATTTTGCTCGGCCTCTAGCCAAACGTCATACCAACCTCGTTTCCAATACATGCGACCGTCGCCAATGGTGGTGATGCCGTGGGTTGCCGCTTCCTCAAGCCCGAACATTAAGCCTTGGTAGCTTTGCTCAAACAGTTCACTTTGGCTATTCCAAGCCATCTCCATCACTTGATCGCCAGCATTGTCTAGCAAGATGCCATTGAGCTTGCTGCTGTCTTGGTCTTTTAAATAAACACCGCCTTGTGGGGCTGGAGATTGTTGGCTGATTCGAGCGATTTTTAGTGCTTTTGAGTTGACCCACATCGAGTGTGAAGTCTGCTCCATAAGCACCACGGGGCGATTAGGGAAGACACTGTCGATGATCTCTAGTGGCGTGTAGTCAGAGTCGCTATCGAGCGTCGCTTCCAAAGAAAAACCATAGCCCATAAGCCAACCTCTGCCATCGGTATCAGCATTGATCTTACACGCTTCTAAGTAGGGGATTTGCTCTTCTAACGTTGCTTCAGAGTCGAGTTCACAATTGCCACCCAGCTCTGAGGCGGCTTCAAACACATGGTTATGGTTATCAATAAATCCCGGAAGGACAAAGGCATTGTCTAAATCAATGACATCAGTGCTTTGCCCTTGAAAAGTTTGCGCCTGTGATTGGTTACCAATGAAGATGATCTTGCCTTTGTGGGTAACGATCGAGTCCGACTCACGATGCCCGTATATATCAGCATTGATAAAGATCTGGTCAGCACTTTGGTTATGAACAGATGTTTGCGCTTGAACTGGTGTTTGTGTTTGAACAATAGTGTTGGCTTGTGCAAGCACCGGCGCTACGGCCGATAAGCTTGTGAGTGATGCTATCCATGCAGTACGTGGCAGAGTGAGCTTGTTATTCATTATTATGTCTTCCATGTTCCACGGTTTAGTAAGTATAGAAAGCGAGTGGCGAGAATCATATCGTGAATTTTTAATAATAAAGTGTCCTTGGTTGCTCTCTTGTTTGAATGTAATTCCAGTGCCTTTTGAGGTGGTTGTGGGAATACAGCTCGTCAATAAAGGATTGCGAATCCATTCGCAGACTAAACAATTCACATAAGGTTCTGAATAAATTACAGTTAAGTGAGCTATAAAAATGGATTTAACGTATTACCAAGGATGTAAGTTTATGTTTTCAAGAGACTTACTCGCATTACTAATAAAAACAAGTCGAGGTTAGGATGAAAAAAATATTATTGCTGCTTAGCGTGATCTTATTGGGTGGTTGTGTTGGCATGCCCGAAACGGTAAAGCCTGTTCAACAGTTTGAGTTGGAACGATACCTAGGGAAATGGTACGAAGTGGCTCGTTTGGATCACTCGTTTGAGCGTGGCTTAGACAACATCAGCGCTGAATACAGCCTTCGTGATGATGGCGGCGTGAAGGTGATTAACCGTGGTTATTCGGCGGAAGAAGGTGAGTGGAACGAAGCGGAAGGAAAAGCGTACTTCGTTGAGGGCTCTGAACAAGGCTATTTGAAAGTGTCTTTCTTTGGCCCTTTCTACGGCGCTTATGTCGTGTTTGAATTAGACAAAGAGGGCTACCAATACGCGTTTGTTTCTGGGCCCGACACTGATTACTTATGGCTACTCGCAAGAACGCCTGAAGTCGCACCAGAAGTGATGGAGAAGTTTAAAGCCATGTCGAAAGAGCGTGGCTTCAATACCGATGAGCTGATCGTTGTGGAACATACCCAATAAACCGATCGCTGTTATTGCTGAGAGTGACTGAAGATTGATAAGGCACAGAGGATGAATTTCTCTGTGCCTTTTTTATTCAAAGATAGAGCTACAATTAACGAGGCTGGTTGCCGTTCAAGAATAGCGCGACACATTCGCGAGTGTAGTGAAGCCTTTCTTCTTCGGATTCTCCGCTATCGTGACCGAAGAATGACCAATACGCCGATTTGCCGTGAAACATCAGCAACAGTTGGCGTGCTGCAATGACTGGCGAGCTTGATGTCGACAGTGTGAGATCACCAGAGTCTATTTTCGACTGCAAATAATCAGCAAGTAATTTGGTGGTTTTCTGAGGCCCAGTTTCTAAATAGATAGAGGCGATCTCTGGGTGCGTGTTGGATTGGCTCACAGCATTTTGAAAGGTCTGTCTGGACTGCTCATCAAGTAACAAATCTTGAAACTTCACACCAAACTTCACCAATTCGTCTTCCAAAGTGGCATTCATATCAAAAGCAGAAGGGCTGAGTTCGCGCTCGGCACACTTAGTTTGCATGCAGGTTTCGAAAAGCTCGTCTTTGTTTTTAAAGTGAGAGTAGACCGTTTGCTTGGAAACGTTCGCTGCTTTGGCTATTTGATCCATATTGATCTTGAAGCCATGTTCAGAGAAAAGTTGGCTGGCTGCGGTTAAGATCTGCGATCTCTTCTGTTCACTCTTGATGATTTTTGTCACGTGCTGTTTCTCGTTACTTGCTTGGTACTTGGCTTTGCTCAGTTCAATGCATTTCGTTCTGCGCTAAGCATTATGCTTTTTGTGATGGTTTTATCAATCATTAACGATGAAACTTACTTTTAACATAATCAAACTAGACAGTCTAGTTTGGTTTGGTTAGTCTAAAAAAAGAACATGATTGAGTACTGCATAGGAACAGTGAGTATGTATAAATTGATGAAGGGAAGTGCGGTGGCGTTGTCTCTATCGGCTTTTCTTGTTGGATGTGGCGAAAAGGAACAAGCCCAAGAGTCGGTTGATTCAACCGCTGAAACGGCTTCGAGCGTCCAAACCATTTTAACTGTAGAAACGATGGCCTTGGCGCTGTCTTCCTCTTATGCAGTGCAGCGTGAATATGTGGGTGTGGTTAAGGCGGGTCAGCAGGCCAATTTAGGTTTCGAGTTGGCCGGAAAAGTAAATGCGATTTTAGTGGATGTCGGTGACACAGTAACCGAAGGTCAACCGTTAATCCGGTTAGATACTCAATTGCTGCAGACTGAATCTAGCCAATTGAAAGCACAAGCCGAAGAAGTGAAAGCTCAACTGAGTCTTGTGGCCGCGAACTTAAAGCGTCAGCGCTCATTGAAAGCAAAAGGCTTCAGTGCTGAGGCGGAAATTGATTCGTTAACCAGTGAACAGCGCGTGTTGCAGGCGAACTTATTGCGTATTGATGCCTCGGTAAAAGGCAATGAATTGAAGTTGGTTAAGTCGACGGTTCGTGCGCCTTATTCGGGCACTATCGCAACGCGTTTTGTGTCGTTGGGTGATGTGGTGAATGTCGGTAATCCTACTCTTACACTGCTTGCCTCTGAAGGGAAGGAAGCCTTCATCGGTATTCCTGCTCACCAAATGCAAAAAGTCACCTCACTTTCTTCGCCTAACATCCGAGTTGGGAGAACAGATTATGCCGTGGAGCTATTGAATCCCGGCGCAATGGTCGACACCCAATCTCGCAGTGTCGGTTTGCGTTACCTATTCCCTGAACAATCATCGGTATTGGAAGGGCAACTTGCCTACCTTAAATTTGATGAGCAGATTGATGACTCAGGTTACTGGGTGCCATTAACGGGTTTGATTGATGGATTGCGCGGTGTGTGGAACATCTTTGTGATTGGTGAAGACAATAAGGTTGAACGTAGAAGTGTTCAGGTGTTGTTTGCCAACAATCAACAAGCGTATGTGAGTGGGGCGATTGAAGACGGTGAACAGGTCATCGCCAGTGGTTTACATCGCTTAGTTCCGGGCCAAATCGTGAAACCAGTCAGTGCGGCTGAGTAGGTAATAGTATGAAAATAATAGAGACTATTTCCAACACTCGACTGCTTATCTTGATGACCGCACTGCTGATGGTGAGTGGTATTTCGGCGTTCATGACGTTGCCGCGTGCAGAAGATCCGGTGATCATCAACCGTTACGCGAACATTACTACCAGTTTCCCCGGCGCCAGTGCCGAGCGTGTTGAAACCTTGGTAACAGAAGTTATCGAGAACAAGCTGCGTGAGCTGAGTGAAGTTAAACTCGTGAGCTCGACGTCAAGGCCGGGCGTGTCTATTGTCACCTTAGAATTGAATGACACCATCACCGAGCCAGAACCCGTCTGGTCCCAAGCTCGCGACAAGTTATCTGATATCGAATCCATTTTGCCTGCGGGTGCTCAATCGCCTGATCTCGATAGCGACCATACCTATGCTTTCACGACCATCGCATCTCTAACTTGGTCTGGTGCAGGCGAGCCTGATAGGTTAACGCTGGGCCGTTATGCCAAAGAGCTCGCCAAGCGACTAAGAACTTTGTCGGGTACTGAATTCGTTGATGAATACGGGATGCCGCAAGAAGAGATTCAAATCAGTTTACGTACGGCCGATGCCGCTGCTCTAGGGCGTTCAAGCGCCAATATCGCTGAATCGCTCGAAGGGGCAGACGCCAAGAACTCGGCGGGTGAACTGGTCAGTGCTTATTCTCGCTTTGGCTTAGAAATTAAATCTGAACTTGATTCCATTGAACGCATTAAGCAAGTGCCAATAGCCACTGATAGCAAAGGTCACATCATCCGTATGGAAGACATTGCTTCGGTGAAACGTGGTGAGAAAACCCCACAAGACCAGATTGCTATTGTTGATGGTGAGCCGGGTGTGATTGTCGCGGCAAGAATGCACCCTGATCTGCGAGTTGATAACTGGACGTCGCGAGCTAATGCTCTGATTGGTAAATTTGAGCAAGAGTTACCAAGTAACGTTAAGGTGACCGTGCTCTTTAATCAGCAAGGTTATACCGAGACTCGCTTAGACGATTTAGGCAAAAGCTTGATGATCGGTTTCGGTCTGATTTTGATTGTGCTGTTTGTCACTTTAGGCGTGCGTGCCGCGATCTTAGTCGCCATTTCTCTGCCGTTAACCTCATTATTGACCTTGTCGATCATGAAAATGACCGGTGTGCCGATTAACCAAATGTCGGTGACAGGCCTAATTGTGGCGCTCGGGATCATGGTTGATAACGCGGTGGTGATGGTCGATACCATTCAAGCTTATCGTTTGAAAGGGCAACAACGAGCAGAAGCGACCATGAATGCATTGAAGCATTTATGGGTGCCGTTATTAGGCTCAACTTTAACTACCGTGTTGGCGTTTGCCCCGATTATCTTGATGCCGGGTGCATCGGGTGAGTTCGTCGGTGGTATTGCGATTACCGTTTCTTTCTCATTGATCGGCTCTTACATCATCTCGCACACCTTAATCGCAGGCTTAGCGACTAAGCTACTGCCGAAACAACTCAGTGATGTCGACAAGAAAGGACAGCACCATTGGTACATGACCGGCTTAAGAATCCCGGCTTTGACGCGCTGGTTCTCGTCTTCTGTCCGCTTTGGTGTCACGCATCCAATTATCACGATTGCTTTGGTGTTGTTGGTTCCGTTTACCGGTTACTGGAGTATGTCTCAGCTGACTGAGCAATTCTTCCCGCCATCAGACCGAGACATGTTTGAGATCCAGGTGTACATGCCGCCGCAAGCGAGCATTTATGCCACTAAAAACACCTCTGAAAAAATCGACGATATCATTCATCGTTACCCTGAAGTGGAGCGTATCGATTGGCTCGTGGGTGCAAACTTCCCATCCTTCTATTACAACCTGCAAGCAAGGCAAAATAATGCGCCATACTTCTCGCAAGCCATGGTGAAAACAGAGAACTTTGACCAAGCCAATGCGCTAATTCCACAGTTGCAAAAGGTGTTGGATGAAGAGGTGCCGGAAGCACAAATCTTGGTACGTAAGCTTAACCAAGGGCCTCCATTTACCGCGCCCGTTGAACTGCGAGTGTATGGTGAAAACCTCGATACGTTGAAAGCGATTGGTGAGGATGTGCGATTGATTTTGGCGGGTGTTCCTCATGTGACGCACACAAGGGAAACGCTGCAACCGGGTACGCCGAAGGTGTGGTTGAAGGTCGATGAAGATACCGCGAAACTCAACGGTATTTCATTGAACCAGTTCGCAGGTATGCTGCAAACTACGCTGACAGGTCGTGAAAGTGGTTCTGTGATTGAAGGCAGTGAGTCGGTACCAATCCGTGTTCGTGTCGCAGATGAGGCGCGTGAGAACTTAGCGCATTTAAGCAATATTCGTTTGCCAATCAGTTCTGATGTCTACTCAACGGGGATCAATGTTTCGACTCTGGCAGAACTGGAATTGACGACCAGTCGCGGCGCGATAACCCGCCGAAATGGGCAACGTGTGAATACCATTGAGGGCTACATTGAAGCGGGTGTCTTGCCTCAAACCGTGCTCAATGAATTCCAAAAACGCCTAGAAAACTATCAGATGCCATCAGGCTACACGATTGGTTTTGGTGGTGAATCCGCTGAACGAGATAATTCAGTCAACAGTCTCATTTCGAATGTCGCAGTCGTGGTGGTATTGATGGTGTTGGTGGTGGTGATGTCGTTCAACTCGTTCCGAATGAGTAGCATCATCTTCATGGTAGCAGGATTGGCTGGTGGACTAGGGCTGTTGTCGGTGTGGACTTTCGGTTATCCGTTTGGCTTTACGGTGATCATCGCCATGCTCGGCATTGCGGGCTTAGCGATTAACGCTGCCATTGTCATTCTGACCGAATTGAAGCTAGACAAGGAGGCTTCCTCTGGGAATGTTGATGCGGTCGTTGAGGCGGTGATGTCGTGTACTCGCCATATCAGCTCGACCACGATTACAACCGTTGGGGGCTTTATGCCGTTGATTATTGCTGGAGGCGGTTTCTGGCCTCCGTTTGCGGTCGCGATTGTGGGCGGTACCGTATTAACCACGCTTATTTCATTCTACTTTGTGCCTGTGGTTTATCATTTGATGACTCGAAATCAGCGAAAATCCATGACTACTCAAGCGGCATAACTGTTTTTCGATTTAACGTCTCTTCAATTTGGCTACTCTTTAATTGCCCATAATCGAGCCGTATCTGGCTCGATTATGGTGTTGTTATTCTCGATAAATTCACCCCAATTCCTACCATTTTGTTGTGCTTTTTACCGCTATTACGCCCTCAATTAGTCAAATTATCCTTTCTGTTAGTCATAATATTCTTTCAATTCGTCACAGTAGTACATCGATGAATGCTTGGTTATCTTGCTGGTGAATGAGTGGGTATTTTGAATAATCTAACCAGTGAATACCTTGTAAATGGTATGTGAATTCACAATCTTGATGGGCGTCACACTTCTATTTATTCGCTCTTTCTAATGTACCTTGAACTTGCCCTGAGCAGTGGTGACGCGCGAGTGTTTATCTACTTTTTCTAAATCCCTTGTCAGTACTGCTCCATCTGTGTAGCACGCTATTGATGTGTGTCTTAATCGCTTACTGCTTCTTAGTTTTCGTCTTCATAAATGGAAGGTTAGTTTCCAAGTTTGTTTGGTGAGCTTTCAAATTCAACTCTTCATAATGCGCCAAATGTAACAATGTATTTCAAAGTGTAACAATTAAGTCATGTTTTCTGTGTGGTTTTAACCCGGCAGTAACGGGCTTTATTGCATTGCTTTTTGAGATGTGGCGTTTCACATGCTCAACACATAAATATTCTAATGATCATGACAACCAGTACTTAGGCGTTCGTTCTGAGGCTGGATAACCATCGAGAAAGTTAATGGAAGCTTCAAGATATAAACGCATTTTATCGAGGACAAATCTGTCGAGGATTGGTTTGGTGGGAACCGTCCTGATGCTCGAAGGATGTAACTCCGCATTGCTCGACCCAAAAGGTAGCGTTGGCGTTCAGGAAAAGGAGCTGATTATTACGGCTCTGTTGCTGATGCTGATTGTCGTCATCCCCGTGATCCTGATGACCATCTACTTTGCCTATAGATACCGCGAAAGTAATACCACAGAAGAGTATGCACCTGACTGGGCGCACTCAACCAAGATCGAAGTGGTGGTATGGACGATTCCAATCATCATCATCGCGATTCTAGCCACCATCACTTGGCGAACAACACACGAATTAGAGCCATCAAAGCCTCTGGTGAGTGACGTTAAGCCTATGGTGATCGAAGTGGTCTCTCTGGACTGGAAGTGGCTGTTCATCTATCCGGAGCAAAACATTGCGACGGTTAACTATGTTGCGTTCCCGAAAGATGTACCGGTGACGTTTAAGCTAACTTCAGACAACATCATGAACGCATTCTTTATCCCGCGTCTTGGTTCGCAGATCTACGCGATGCCGGGAATGGTGACCAAGTTGAATTTGATTGCAAACCACGAAGGTGACTTCAAAGGCTTTGCATCGAACTACAGTGGGAAAGGGTTCTCTCAGATGAAATTCACCGCATCGGCCATGCCTGATCAAGTGGCGTTTTTAAACTGGGTGGAGAAAGTGAAAGCAAGTCCTGATCGTATTGAAGATTGGGAGCAGTTCCGTTCATTGGCCGCGCCAAGTGTGGCTGAGCCTGTGACGCTGTTTTCTAGTATCCCACCATTTTTATTCACTGATGTCGTGACCCAGCACCCTGGTTCAATGAACTGTCTGCCGGAAACCCAAGGATAATCGTCATGTTTGGAAGATTAACTCTAGACTCAATTCCCTACCACGAACCCATTATTTTGATCACCTTAACCATGATCGCTTTAGTAGGTAGTTTAGTGGTGTATGCGGTAACAAAAGCCGGTAAGTGGCAATACCTATGGAATGAATGGTTTACGTCTGTAGACCACAAAAAACTAGGCTTCATGTACATTGCGGTCGCGATGGTGATGTTAGTTCGTGGCTTCGCCGATGCGGTCATGATGCGTAGCCAGCAATTGCTTTCTGCAGCTGGTGAAACTGGCTATTTACCGCCACATCACTACGACCAAATCTTCACGGCTCACGGCGTGATCATGATTTTCTTCGTCGCGATGCCACTGGTTATCGGTTTGATGAACATCATCGTACCGCTGCAAATTGGCGCTCGTGATGTTGCATTCCCATATCTGAATAACTTGAGCTTCTGGCTGTTTGTGGTGGGTATTATCCTAACCAACATGTCGCTTGGCTTGGGTGAGTTTGGCCGTACGGGTTGGTTGGCGTATCCGCCGTTGTCTGGCATTGAGGCGAGCCCGGGAGTAGGTGTCGATTATTGGATATGGGCACTGCAAATATCCGGTGTGGGTACCACACTAACGGGTGTGAACTTCTTTGCGACCATTTTGCGCATGCGTACTCCGTCTATGCCAATGATGAAGATGCCAGTGTTCACATGGGCATCTCTGTGTGCCAACATCCTGATCATCATCTCTTTCCCGATCCTAACTGTGACCATTGCGTTACTGACTTTGGATAGATACATCGGCACGCACTTCTTCACCAATGACCTTGGTGGCAACGTGATGATGTATGTGAACCTGATTTGGGCATGGGGACACCCTGAGGTGTACATCCTAATCTTGCCTATTTTCGGAGTGTTCTCTGAAGTTACTGCGACTTTCTCACGTAAAAAACTGTTTGGTTATACCTCACTGGTATGGGCGACGGTGGCTATCACTATTTTAGCGTTTGTGGTTTGGCTGCATCACTTCTTCACCATGGGTTCAGGCGCCAATGTGAATGCCTTCTTCGGCATCGCTACCATGATTATCTCTATCCCAACCGGGGTTAAGATCTTCAACTGGTTATTCACCATGTACAAAGGACGTATCCGCTTCACCACACCAATGATGTGGACGGTCGGTTTCCTTATCACCTTCACCGTTGGTGGTATGACGGGCGTATTGATGGCGGTTCCGGGCGCAGATTTCATTCTGCATAACTCTGTATTCCTGATTGCTCACTTCCACAACGTGATCATCGGTGGCGTCGTCTTCGGTTGTTTTGCTGCGATTGGTTACTGGTTCCCGAAAGCGACCGGCTTCACTCTGAACGAGCTTTGGGGAAAACGCGCATTCTATTGCTGGATCATCGGTTTCTTGATGGCGTTCTTGCCGCTTTACGCTCTTGGTTTTATGGGCATGACGCGTCGTTTGAGCCAAGACATTAACCCTGAGTTTTTCCCTCTACTGGCGGTTGCGGCTGCAGGTACGGGCGTGATTGCGATGGGTGTGGTGTGTCAGTTTGTTCAGATTTACGTGAGTGTTCGTGACCGCGACCAAAACCGAGATCTAACCGGTGACCCGTGGGGCGGACGTACCTTCGAATGGGCAACATCGTCACCACCACCGTTCTACAACTTTGCAAAACTGCCTAAGGGCGATGAGATCGATTCGTTCTGGTATCAAAAGCAAAGTGGTGAGTTTGATCCAACTCAGGAAGAAGAATACGAACGTATTCACATGCCGAAGAACACACCGACAGGCATTTATGTGTCTGCATGGGCGTTGGCATTTGGCTTCGCAATGATCTGGTACATCTGGTGGCTAGCGGCTGCAAGCTTAGTAGGCATCGTGGTGACGTGTATTCAACACAGCTACAACGACGATGTGGACTACTACGTGGAAGTTGAAGAGATCAAAGCGATTGAAGCGGCTCGACGTGCGCAGCTTGAAGAAGCAAAGAAACAGTCAGTGAAAGGCGACAACTCTGGTCGTGGTAACAGCGCTGACGGTGATGCTGATAGTGATAACAACGACAATAAAGATGACTTGGAGACGACGTATGCAAGCTAATACTCCGTCACACACTTATGATCTTGCACACTCGCATGATCATCACCACGAAGCTGCGGGGAATAAGTTGTTTGGCTTCTGGGTTTACTTGATGAGTGACTGTGTCCTGTTTGCCACGCTTTTCGCGACGTATGCCGTGCTTGAGAGTGGGTCTATCGCAGGGCCAACAGGTAAAGACATCTTTGAACTGCCGTTCGTGTTTGTCGAAACCATGATGCTGCTGTTCAGTAGTATCACCTTCGGTTTTGGCATGATTGCGATGAAGCGCAAAGACGTGACCGGACTGAAGCGCTGGATCAAAGTGACTTTCGTATTGGGCTTAGCCTTTATCTGTATGGAAGTGTATGAGTTCCACCACTTGATTGCAGAAGGTTATGGTCCTCAAGAGAGTGCGTTCCTTTCAGCGTTCTTTACCTTGGTTGGTACACACGGTTTGCACGTAACGTTCGGTCTTATCTGGATGGCGGTGGCGTATCACCAACTTTCAACCAAAGGCTTGAACGACAACATGTCGATGCGTTTCCAGTGCTTAAGTTTGTTCTGGCATTTCCTTGATATCGTTTGGATTTGTGTATTTACCATCGTGTACTTAATGGGGGTGATGTAATGGAACAGCATCTAGACAGCGGTGCAACGGATTACGTGAAAGGCTTTATTGCTTCACTAATTCTCACCATTATTCCGTTCTACATTGTGTGGGCACATGCGCTACCAAGTACGGAAACTTACGTGATCTTGTTCGGCTGTGCGCTGGTGCAAATCTTTGTCCACTTTAAGTACTTCTTGCACATGGAAGCGAAATCTCCCGATGGGCGTTGGAACTTGGTGTCATTGATGTTTACCGCCATTGTTGTATTGATTCTTATCGCTGGCTCGGTATGGATCATCTACAACATGAACGTCAACATGAAGTTGTAGGCCAAGGTATGCTGAAAAAATATTTGTCTATTACCAAACCGGGCATCATTTTCGGCAACCTGATTTCTGTTGCGGCGGGGTTCTTCCTCGCTGCAAAAACAGAACCAGCCAGTGCGATGTTGTTACTGATGACTTTAGCGGGTGTAGGGCTTGTGATTGCATCAGGTTGCGTGGTGAACAACATCTTTGATCGAGATATCGACCAGAAAATGAAACGTACCCAGAACCGTGAATTGGTTCAGGGCAATATCAACACAGACGTCGCATTTATCTATGCGTTAGTTATGTTGCTGGCAGGCACGGCGCTGCTGTTTCAATTTGTTAATCCGATGTCTGCGGTTGTGGTGTTGCTTGGCTATGTGTTTTACGTCTTTTTCTACACCATGTGGTACAAGCGTAATTCGGTTTACGGCACCTTAGTTGGCAGTATCTCTGGCGCGGTTCCTCCATTGGTTGGCTACCTTGGCGTGACTAACTACCTGAGCTTAGAAGCCGTTCTATTGTTCATCATGTTCTGTTTATGGCAAATGCCACACTCGTACGCGATCGCGATGTTCCGCATTCAAGACTACCGCGATGCAGGTATACCTGTGTTACCGGTGAAAGAGGGCGTCGACAAAGCACATCAGCACATGAAAGCCTATGTAGTAGCGTTTGGCGCAGTTGCTCTGGCGTTGTTCTTACTCGGAGAGGCGGGTTATGAATACCTAGCGGTGTCGGCGGCCGTTTGCTTTATGTGGACCAAAGTGACATTCCGCAAGGTCGATTGCCTCAACTACATTCAGTGGTCAAAGACCGTTTTCAAGGTCTCTCTGCTGGTGGTGATGGGCATCAGTGGCGTACTAGGGCTCGAACTGATTCCGCTGCCTACGCTTTTTTGATTTAAGTTTGTCGTTGAACCCTCAATGTTCTGAAGTCCGAGGGTTTGACGACTTTTTATCTGTCCCGCTTTAAGCTATTACCCTTCAAAAATATCACTAAGCCAATCTTCAAGCTGCTCTCGTTTGTCTTGAGGGCCATTGATTACCACTAATCCATTCAGTGTCGCTTGATCCCAAGAGATCGTTCCGTTCGCTAATGCATCGAACACGTCGAGCTCTGTAATAAGCAATAAATCGTTCTCTGTCGGCAAAGTGTCTCTTCCTGAAATGTTCACGCCTTTTTCAATGCTGATTTGGCTGTAGTGACCTTTAATCGCTTCAAATAAGTTGAATTCAATCTTACTCGGATGCGCCTTTGCGAGTGCTGACTTTATCGAAAACAGTTTGAAATGATCCGGTTTATCTAGGTTTCCGAACTCGTCATCTTGCCTTGCTGTGATGACATTGCCAAATACCTCCAGTGAACCGGGCTCTGTCACTAAACTAAATCCGGTTTCTTGGTGTAATCCGCAAGCTAATACCAGAGAAGAACTGAGTGAAAGCAAAAGAACAAAACGTTTTAGCATGTGTGAACCTTAAAAGAAGCAGGGCAGTTTCCTTACTCCAACAATAGACCTAGATCGTTGAGTTAAGGTTGCGAACTGTACCAATAAATAAACGATAAAGGGACCACAATGGGTCCCTAAGTTATCGACTCGCCATCCTTAGCAGCCTTTGATTATTAGCGAACGATGAGCATGATCTCTTCTGGAGTCATTGGCTTATCGAAGTAGCTCATGAATTGACCGAAGCCTTTGATGTCGCCATTCGAGAACTTGAATGCACCAGACTGTAGGTTGGTACCAATCACTTGTTGAGCGTTTGGACCTGCAATCAAGATTTGGTTCAATACTGCACGAGTGGTGTCGATTTGAACGTCTGCGCCTTTCACTGCTTCTTCGTGTAACTGAGCAATACCGTTGCGAATTTCGATAGTGAATGCTTCGTTCGTATCAGAGAAGTTGTACGTTAGCATCATGTTCACGTCTAACGAGTTTTCTGCGATAAGCGTTGAAGTCATCATGTCGAAGATCTGCTTGCTTGGTAGTGCAGTAAGAACGTCAACAGAAGCGAAGCTGATCATGTTAGAGAAGTCACGTTTGTTCTCTAGTTCAGCCGCCGCGTTGAGCGCCCAGTTACGCCAGTTGATGTTCACTTGGTCTGCAGCCCATGCTTTGTAAGCTTGTGCTTTCATCTCACGAGCTTCCATATCTTGCTTGTTTACCGTGATTGGGTAAGAAAGAATTTCTGCTGCAAATGTGTAGTTCTCAGCCTTAATTGCTGCTTGTGCAGTAGTAAGGATGTTGTCACGACCGCCCAT
The DNA here is from genome assembly GCF_041471665.1 of Vibrio sp. 10N.261.51.F11. Lineage (NCBI taxonomy): Bacteria > Pseudomonadati > Pseudomonadota > Gammaproteobacteria > Vibrionales > Vibrionaceae > Vibrio > Vibrio sp. 10N.261.51.F11. Next base: position 116,734 of record NZ_JBFROW010000031.1, read on the forward strand.
GATCTCTACGAATGCTTTAGCGCGTTGCTCGTAAGCCATTGGCTCTAGCTGCCATGGATCCGCTTCGAAGAAACCGTTGTAACCTACGTAAATCTGACGCACGGCGTGTGCAACAGTACCGTAGTGTTCACCTAACCAAGGGTGTTCTGCAAGGTGCTTAGGAAGTTTAACTACTTCAACTAGCTCGTCTGGCGTCATACCTTTGTTCATGTAACGGATAGTTTGATCATGAGTGTATTGAATCGCATCACGGTAAGCCGTTAGTACGTCAGCTACTGCTTCTTTACCTTCAACAGGACGACCGTGAGAGTTAATCATGATCTCAGTGTCGAACTTACGCATTACGTCGATGCCCTTGAACCACATTGATGGGTCACGGAATTTAGTACCACGGATGGTGTGAAGGTTAGGGAAGTTCTCACCTTGAAGTACTTCAGACGCGTGCAGGATTTTCTGGTCTGGGAAGTAAACCACTAACTCATCTTTAGTTTCAGATGGCACGTTCTCGATGTGCATTTTCACGCCAGAAATTTCGATTTCGATGTGGCTTTGGCTTGGTACAAGCAGGTTTGGTTCGATGAACGAGATAGCACCTTGCATGAAGCGTGGACCAAGGCCGTCGTTTACTGTGCCGTGCTCGCCTTCTTCTACGTGCTTAGCACCTGTGTAAGAAGTACGGTGACCAAATAGAGTACCTAGGTTTGAAGACCAGTTAGCCACTGCAGCGGTTAGGCCTTCTTCAGCGATGATTTTTACTTCACCTGATGCCACTTCTTCGTCAGTCACCCACGCACGCACACCAGAGATGTGGTCGATGTGGTTGTGAGAATAAATGATTGCTTTAACCGGCTTGTCGGTGATTTGACGGAACTGTTCTTTAACCGATTGAGCCATTTCTACCGACTCGCCTGGATCAACAATGATGATGCCGTCCGTACCTTCAATCATGACGGGTGTATCTAGACCGAAACCGTAACCAAGATATACGTTGTCATCTACTTTGATGATTGCTTGGTCCATTTTACGACCATGCTTGGTGAGGATTGGGTGAACATGGTCAGACTCAGCAGTGTAAGCTAGAGAATCGCCTGTTTTAGAAACAACTTGAATACGTTCGCCTTTTCCCCAGAACATGTTTGATTTGTGTTCGAATAGAACCTCGCTCTTGTAGCGAGCATCAAGATCAATGTTTTGGTATTGCGCAGCATTTGCCGTCTGAAGTTCTTGGCCGACTTTCGATGTCGCTTCTACAGTTGGCGTTGCAGATGCAAAACCAGAAGCAAGTAGAGTGCTCGCAATAGCAACAGGAAGCGCCATTTTTTTGAATGTATTAGTCATGGTAGTGACCTTATATTTGGATACAGGAATTGGATTTCTTGAGCCAAATGATAGAGGTGGGGGAGGTCGCTATCTACGCGCTAATAATATTTCAATCTATCGTTTTTTCGATGATTTGTTTGATAAATGATTGTATTGGCGATTAATTTTGATCTAAATCAATTAGTAAATGAGCTTGCAACAGATACAAAAATGCCCTGAAATTCAGGGCATTTGTTTTACAATTAGTCGCTAGTTCATGAGTGGCTGTGATACGAGTGAATAACAGCCAAATCATTGAATATTTAATTGCTTATCAAGAGCTAATCGTTTACCAAGCACCTAAGTATGACTTGTAAGATTGTAGGCGAACCGTTGCTGCACCGATTACATCGATGAAGCCCCAGAACGGATGTGGCTTCTCAGCTGAGATCCAAGCCGCGCCAGTTGAACCAATAGGGATGTTGTAACCTTCTGGTTCAATGATCTCAAGTACGATAGTACGACCTAAACCATTGCCGTTTCTTACCACGTGTTGACCGACGCTTTGTGGCCCCTGAAGTGGAGAAATACTCGACTCACCGGTACCGGCATTAAAGCTGTGTACTTTTGCTCGGAACACGTGGCCTGGGTATGCATCAACGAAGAACTCAGCGAAGTCTCCTACTTGAACATAGCCATAAGTTTGGTCTGAAATACGCATCTCAAGAAACTTTTTGCTGGTGTTGTAGAGGTGCATATTACCCATTACAGAACCTTCAGCAATGTTCACTATCGATACCTGACCGTCAAACTCAGCTTTAATGGTTTTCTTCTCTTGCGCCCAATTTACTTTTTGTAGATCGGCTTTTAGCGACACAAGTTCAGCGTGCAGTACTCGAAGATCTGAGTCGTACTTTTCTACGTCACGCATATTGAAGATTTCAGGTGACGTTTCAGCACGCTCTAAATCGCGAACCATCTGCTTGATTTGTTCTTCTTTCTGAACAATTGAAGATTCGATCTTGGCTTTATCTGCGGCAGAATTGATGTCGACGAGAGTGTAGATTATGTCGCCTTCTTTAACCATTTGGTTGTGCTCAACAAGCACTTGGTCGATCTGCTGACCAAAGATAGGTGACATCACCGCGTGTGGTGCTTTGACTGTGGTTGAGTTGGTTAAATCAACGGGTGCCCACAAGCGAGAGATAACCGCTAATACCGCAAGAATCGTTACGCCGCCAATGGCAGCCCATGTGTAGTTCTTGAAGTTCTTCTTAAGTGCGCCTGTCGCAAACAGTGACCATACAATTAGGATGTATGGAATCATCATCTCTTTCATTATGCGACCTCTTTTTCTGTAGCGGATGGTGTTGTTGGAGTCTTTTCTTCTGAAGCCTGTTCTTTTGAAGATTGCTCTACTGAAGACGGCTCTGTTACCGGTTGTTCAGGTGATACGTGGACTGCGGCTGTCTCTGTATTGGTCGTGTCTTGTTTAGGCTGTACACCACGGCGAATTACATCACTCAGTGATTGACCAATATGTTTCCAGTTCGCCAATGCGATAACCAAAGCGATAACCCAGAATGTTTTGCTGATGAAGAGTCCGCAAAGTGACAGTGCAAACACGATTTGAACGTGAGCGCTTTTGTGCTCTTTTGCTTTATGCACACCCAGTTCATGCAACTGCCACATGCCGTAAACACCGGCTAATACCACAGCAATGGTCACTGAGAACAAGTAACCAGAGAAGGACTCCATCTGGAAGAAGTTCATCATCATTTCATTGGGGTGATTGTTGAATTGAGACATGTCGATGTCTTTAGAATGGATTGTGCCTAATGGTGCAAGAGCCCATGCTCCAGCAAACATCACTGCCATAAACAGGCAGAATTTAATCAAGACCATCACAACGGCCCAGATTTTCTGGAAAACGATTTTAATAAAGTTCATATCTCAACCTAAATAAGGAGAGAGAAAGTGCAGCCTTGGTACAAGACTTTTAGAAGACATCTGAAAGAGGTGTTGAACTCACGTAACCGTATAGACCTACTGAGTCAAAAGTACTAGATGACAATTAAAAATCGCTTTGACCACGTAGACAACGCATTCTCGCGAATAGAGTGTTAAAAACACCTGGCGAAATCATTCTTAAGTAACGTCTACCATTGATAGGTTCGTTTGCTGCATTGGGTTTTAAGGCCGTCTTCCGTGATGTGTGCAACACCATCATCTACACATTTTTAGGTTTTCTGTTTAGGTTAAGAATTGATTTGTTGGCGAAATAATAGGAAGTGTAACTGGTGCTATCTACGCATTATTGCGATATTGAATTATCGTAATTACGATGAATTGAGTGGTTGCTTAAACGTGAGGTGGGTTTATTTGAACAGGCTCAAACTCGGCTTATAAAATATGTCTATTTAATTAGCCTGGATCATAGAAGTGGCTATAAAAGTATCAATAAGGCAGGACGGAACTATTGAATACTCCGACCAGTCTAGGGTGAGTTTGGGTGGATTAAGCGTTACTGGCACAGCGAAGAGATTTAGATTCCAATCTGGCGAATGTGGCAGCTATTCGAAAGAGTGAGTTGTTCTGACATTTTTGCTCTTTACCATATGATGCTTCCTTCTCAGTTTTGTTTTCTCAATGAGCATCCGTTGTTTCATTCTATCGCTTTTACGATAAGATAATTAAATCTATCGCCAAATGAGCACTGAATCATGAGTAATGACATTCCGAATTTTAACTTATTGGCTGTGTTTTCAGCGGTGATGGAGCAGGGCAGTTTGAGTAAGGCTGCCGATCATTTGAATACCAATCAATCGACCATCAGCACTGCGCTCGGCCGACTGAAAAATGAAATTGGCCAAGAGTTGTTTGTGCGCAGTGGGCGAGGGGTTGTGCCTACTGCTTACTCGCAAAGCTTGTATGAGCAAATCAAAGCGCCAATACACGAGCTCAACGGCGTGTTTCAAGGTATGGCTGGGTTTGATGAAGCGAGTACAGAGCGCAGGTTTGTGGCTTCGGTTCCCGAACATTTAAAGTGGATGTTGCTCGATCGATTTTCTCAGTTATCTAACCAAGGCTTATCTCTTGAGGTGTATGACCAACCAGATAGTGATGATCAAGTCCATGAGGATCTATTAACTCAGAAGTTTGATTTGATGATCGACATTGTGTTGCCTGAGCATTCAAGCATGATGAGCGAAAAGCTCTACGACAGTGAGTTTGTGATTGTTTGCCGAAATGGGCACCCTAGGATCAAAGGTGAGATCACCGAGGCGCAATATCTCAGTGAGCAACATGCGGTTTTAGCCAGAACACGTCGCCAAGTAAGAAGTTTGAATCACTACACTTCGTTAGACTTATCCTCGCGTAAAATTGTAATTCACGGCAGCTCTATGGCCAGTAACCTAATGCTGTGTAGCCAGACTGATTACATCACTGTTGTGCCGCTTTCTATGGCGAACCAGTATCAGGAACGTCTTGGGTTACAGTTGTTCAAACCGCCTTTCGATTATCAGCCTATCTCTCATTACCTCATTTGGTTGAAAAAACAGAACACCGATCCGGCACATAAGTGGTTGAGAGAGCAGATCATCAATACGACTAATGACATGTCTAAATCACTAAACAGTTGGCGCTCCGCTTTCTGATCGTCGCCCTATCTTTTGTTTGCCAAATATCTTCTTAACAAATCACTTGTATTAAGTGATTTATAATAAAAAATTATCACAATGAGAATTTATGATAATTTCATTTATTTGCTGTCAGCTCGTATATTAACCCTAACAAAGAAGTGGGTAACCTCCACTCACGATTATATCGGCTCAGGTTGCTGGGCTAAAAAGGGCGAAATATGAAATTCCTACACACAATGATCCGAGTTACTGATTTAGACAAGTCTATCGAGTTCTACACCAAGGTATTGGGAATGAAGGAACTTGAACGCCACGAAAACAAAGAGTACCGCTACACATTGGTTTTTGTTGGCTATGAGCAAGGCGGCACGACTATCGAGCTAACGTACAACTGGGATACGAATGAGTACGAGATGGGCAGCGCGTTTGGTCATCTGGCATTGGGTGTAGAAGATATTTACGCAGCATGTGACAAAATCAAATCGCTAGGTGGCAACGTCACTCGCGAAGCGGGTCCAGTGAAAGGCGGCTCAACTCATATCGCTTTTATTACTGACCCAGACGGCTACCAAATCGAACTGATTCAACTAGGTTAATCGAGGATATAACAATGACAAACGCACTATTTCAACCAATTCAACTTGGTAATATCGAGCTTAAAAACCGTATTGTTATGCCACCGATGACGCGTTCTCGCGCAACGCAACCTGGTAATTCAGCAAACGATATGATGGCGGCTTACTACGCTCAGCGTGCTTCTGCAGGTTTGATTATTGCTGAAGGCACACAAATTTCACCTATGGGTCAAGGCTATGCTTGGACTCCGGGTATCTATTCTGATGAGCAGATCGCTGGTTGGAAAAAAGTGACTGATGCCGTACATGAAAAAGAGGGCGTTATCTTCGCTCAACTTTGGCATGTAGGCCGTGTAACACACCCAGACAACATTGGTGGTGAACAGCCAATCTCGTCTTCTGCACTTAAAGCACAAAACGTAAAGGTATTCATCGATAACGGTACTGATGAACCGGGCTTTGTTGATGTGGTTGAACCTCGTGAAATGACGAAACAAGACATCAAAGAGGTGGTTGAACAGTATCGCCAAGCGGCTTTGAATGCGGTTGAAGCAGGCTTTGATGGTATCGAACTTCACGCAGCGAATGGTTACTTAATCAACCAATTCATCGATTCTGAAGCAAACAACCGCACTGACGAATACGGTGGTTCAATTGAAAACCGTTTACGTTTCCTAGGCGAAGTGGTTGAAGCTATGGTTGAAGCGATTGGTGCTGACCGTGTTGGTGTCCGCCTTGCTCCGTTCACATCGTTGAATGGTACGGTTGACGCTACACCAGTAGAGACTTACACAGCGGCGGCAGCACTACTTAACCTATACAAAATTGTTTACCTACACATTGCAGAAGTTGATTGGGACGATGCACCTGAAACGCCAAAAGCATTTAAAGCAGCAGTTCGTGAAGCCTACGAGGGTGTCCTTATTTATGCGGGTAAATACGATAGCGAGCGTGGCGAAAAAGCCGTTGCTGAAGGCGTAACTGACATGGTTGGTTTTGGTCGTCCATTCGTTGCGAACCCAGATTTACCAGCTCGTATTCAAAATGGTTACCCACTTGCAGCGCACGATCCAAACACATTGTTCGGTGGTGCTGAAAAAGGTTTAACGGATTACCCAGAATACGCAGGCTAAAAACAGCTGCCTGAAGCAGAGTATTGAGATAGTATCTCGATCCTGTTGAATGTTTATAAAAAGCAACCTTGCAGAGTCGGGTTGCTTTTTTGTTATTGGACTAAGTAAAATGATGAACGTGAAAGCGATGCGCGGAGAGCTTTACCTTCTATTTGCCACCCTGCTAGCTGGGGTTGGATGGATTGCATCTAAGCTGGTGGTATTGGAAATGCCGGGACCAGTGTTCATTGGTGTGCGTTTTTTAGTGGCGAGTCTTATTCTTCTGCCGTTTTGTATTCATCATATTCGTAAGCTTTCGTTTAAACAGATCTTGTCTCTTTGCGGCGTGGGTTTGTTGCTGTCTGCCTCACTGCAAGTCTGGGTGTATGCAGTGTCGGTGACCGAGACCTTGTCTGAAGGGGCATTCATCATGAGCTTAGCCATGATCATTGCCCCCTTTGTGTCTTGGATTTTGTTTCGAGTTAAACCTAATCGTGCGTTTTGGATGTCTTTCCCTATCGCGATTATCGGCATGCTGTTGCTGACTTTGGGTAACGGCTGGCATGTTGAGCAGAGTCAGATTTATTTCTTACTAGCATCGATGTTGTTGTCTGTTCACTTTGTGATGAACAAGCGTGTGATTACCAATATCAAGCCTATCGCATCAATCTGTGTGCAACTGTTTGTGGTGGGTGTGAGTGGTTTAGCCTTTGCTTCTATGACAGCTCAGCCGGAGTTCGAAATCACCAAAACCTTAGTCTTCTGGTTTATTGTCTCTGCGGTGATCGCAACGTCTATTCGTTACTTGCTACAAACGGTCGGTCAGCACTCCGTGAACATGGAAGTGGCGGCATTGATCATGATTCTTGAGCCTGTGTGGACGCTGCTGTTAAGTGTGAGTGTGCTTGGCGAAAGTGTAGAGATGCAGAAGCTGCTCGGTGGGGTGGTGATCATTGCTTCACTATTTTGCTATATCAAATGGTCGAGACGAAAATAAAACACTCGGCGCAAGGCCGAGTGTGGGTTGTTCTTCAAGTGCTTTTCTGAGCTTTATCAGGCGAGTGTTGAACAAGACTTGTCGAGTGCAGAGCAAGGGTTAAATTCTGCGAATAAGACGTGCAAAGGGTGTCACCGTACTTATCGTTCTCGCTGGTAACTATTCTAACAACGAGCTTTAAATACAGGTGGTAAAGTCGAACCCTTACCACCATAGTCCTATCGCACAGCCTTCTTTTCTTTATGCCATCAATTCGAATGCACTAGGGGCGGGAAAGGACGTGAATGAATTAGTCGCGAATAGTGACTTTTGTAATCACAATATCTTCGCAAGGCACATCTTCGTGTCCCCAGCGAATGGTTGTTGGTGCTTTCGCAATTTTGTTTACCACATCCATACCTGCTGAAACCTTACCGAATACCGCGTAACCCCAGCCAGCATTGGTTGTTGAGGTGTGATCTAGGAAATCGTTGTCATCAAGGTTGATGAAGAACTGCGCCGTTGCAGAATGTGGTGCATCAGTCCGAGCCATTGCCACAGAACCAATCACATTCTTCAAACCACGGTTTGCTTCGTTGACGATTGGGGCGCGAGTTGGTTTTTCTGTCATGTCGATAGTGTGACCACCACCTTGAATCATGAAACCTTCAATAACACGGTGAAATGTCGTGCCTTCGTAGAAACCGTCTTGGCAGTATTTAAGGAAGTTTTTCGACGTTACTGGCGCTTTTTCAAGGTTCAGTTCAATCTCGATATCGCCAAAGTTGGTGGTGAAAGTAATCATAGGGCTACCTAAAGTTGAAGTTTTACTGAGTCGTAATGACGAAAGTGGGTTGCAGTATAGGGAAAATAACAGCGGATACCAGTGATGGTTTTATTGTGGTTGAATTCTCGTCAACCACCAAAATCACGCCTGATATTGTTTAAGGAACATCTCGACACTTGAAGTAATGAGCACTTGCTTGTGTGCAGCATCCGGTGACGGCACATGACCAATGATTTGCGGCCAAAACGCAAAAGACTTAAGCAGACCAATGAACTGCGTGGAGGCGAATTGTGGGTCTAGTTCTACTAAACGACCGTCTGCCAACGCGGCTTTAATCCAGGTTGTAAGTCCACTTTCTGCTTGGGAATATTTTTCCATCGCTTGATGCGCCAGTTCTGCGTTATGGAAATACTCTGAGAACAAAACGCGTGACAGGTCGATGAAGCCTTCAGACTCAAGTAACTCAAGCTCTTGATTGGCTATCGACGAAAGCTGTTCTTCAAGTGGCAGTTCTGCTTGATAAGGGAATTGCGTCGCGGCCAGAGTTTTGCTCCAAATGCTGTCTAGAATCTCATCTAAAAGCAGCTCTTTGCTGGCAAAGTGATTGTATACGGTGCGCTTTGATACTTCTGCGCGACTCGATATTTTATCCATGCTGGTGGCCTTGTAGCCATGCTCAGTAAACTCTGCGATAGCAGCGGCAACGATCGATTCACGTTTTCTTTGGCTCAGCGTTTTTTTTACAGTCATCGGGATACTAGTCAATATGTCGCGGTTAGCATTGCATACGCTAATTTTACACCAGTAAGTTTACTTTTAGAACACCAATCCGCGTAATGGTAATTCGGTCGATAGCAACTGAATCGCTTTGCAATGCACTGTGGGTATCATAGAATCGAAAGTGTATTCGAATTTTATTGATATCAACGGAAGAGAATAAACAATCAATGAGTAGTATTTTAGAGTGTATTCGTACAGTTGGACGAGGAGAAAGAGGGCGTAAGCCTTTATCGTTCGAACAAGCCTACCGCATCATGGATGAGTATTTAAGCGGAGAAGTCGGTGACGACCAAATGGCTATGCTACTGATGTTGATTCGTGTGCAGAATGAAACCAATGAAGAGATCGCTGGCTTTGTAAAAGCGTTTCAATCTCGAGTGCCAGATTTAGGCGCTGATATTGATTGGCCGTGTTATGCAGGTAAGCGTAACGATAACGCCAGTGGCAAGCCTTGGAACTTGTTGGCGGCAAAAATCTTAGCTGACAATGGCTATAAAGTGTTAATGCATGGCTATATGGATAAGCCGAGCGGTAGGACGCACGTTGAAAGCCATTTGCAAGATGTCGGTGTGCAAAGTGCTGAGAGCCCTGAACATGCTAAGTCGATTCTTGAACAAGACGGCATTGCTTATTTACCGCTAGCTAACTTTGCGCCCGAAGCACAAACCATGATTGGTTGGAAACACCGCTACGGTTTGAGAACACCAATTAACACGGTAGTTCGAGCATTGAATCCTGGTGGTGGCCGTTTAGGTCTGCGTGGCAGTTTCCATCCTGGCTTTCCACAACTTCATGCGGAAGTTGAGCATGTTATCGGAAATAAATCCCACTCGGTGATTTCATTCAAAGGGATGAACGGTGAGTCGGAATATAATCCTAAAGTTAGCCAAACGGTATGGATGAGCTCTCCTGACAAAGTCGAATCGTTCTACTGGGAAGAGATGATGAACCTAGAGCTGCCACTTCCTAGTCAATGTGTACTTGGCACATCGGCTGAAGATATGGCGCTAATGGCGAATACCGTTGTCGACAGCATGACAGCCATTCTCTTTGCAGAAACGCACGATAAAACTGAGGCATACCAGAAAGCGGTGCGCCTGTGGCATGAGTATTGTGCGCGTTAGATGGTGGTTTGTAATCAATGAGAGAAGGTCAGCGAGCGCTGGCCTTTTTATACTTGATTTCTAGCAAGGGCTTTTCGTGAACGCCCAAACAATAAAGCTACTTCACTCGCATCAAGCGATGCATTTTGTCTTCGAACTGAATCTCAATCACCTGTGAGATTTTCATCTTATCAACACGATCAAGCATTCTCGCTTGGTAATCACGTTTTTTCATCCACTCTAGCGGTTCTTTAAAGCCATCTTCATTAATCACAAACGACTGATCGGTAATAGAGTCTTCAAAGATATGAACCACCCAAATGCGTGATTGGAAATCCAATAACTCACTAAAGTAGCTTTTTAACTTAGATAAGGAATTCGTTAGATACGTTTTAGGTGGGGTTTGGGAAGACATAGTAAACCGTATTTGGACAATGAAAATCGGCAAGGGCGCCGTCTGATCATTATAGCCTTTACCCGTTAGGCTTGTCAGGTCGAATTCGGCAGCCATTCACGGCTATTGCGCTTGCTAATGCTACTATGGCTGCCAGTTAGAGATTAACCAAATCAGTGTCGGATTCACTATTTAACGAATAGGCCGAAGTCGATCTCTTGTTCTCTTTGATATTTCACCAGCTTCACTTTTAGGTCGTGTTTTGCTGCTAAATCAATGGCTAAGCATGACATGCGTTTTATCTCATCAACGCAGCTTGATATCAGCGGTTTTTCTTGATTATCGATAGTGGCGATGAGTGTGTTTTCTGTGCCGTCGTTACCTGCGTAAATATACGCGTACATGTTGTTGTCGTGTTGCATAAACTTCCTAAAACGGGATTTCTAATTATTAGTGAGGTGAAGATTACAGGGTTTATTTACGCAGGCTAGCTCGGCTAAGTAAGGTTAAGCAAGGGAAAGTAAGGCTTTGTAAGTAATGCCGATCAGTTAAAG